>CAZSZZ010000038.1:0-10643 GCA_964611005.1 uncultured Candidatus Izemoplasmatales bacterium
TCTCTACCTTTTGTAAAGCTTATGAAAGATGGGTTTTCAATAGATCTAAACTATAACATTCCATCTATAAAATTCATCAAATCTTTAATAAGAGTATTTTTAACATTTATATTATTCGCAATAAATCTAACTACCTATAAAGACATATCTTTTAATTCTAGGCTTATATTACCAGCTTTAACTAAATAATATTTGAAAATCGCCTTTATGAGTTTTAAAATTGTAAGTGAATACCTTTTCTCTATTAATGAAAATCTCTTCTTAGATCAGTTTATTAAATATGTCTTTTTGATAGGAATACACGATATTATGACCTTCTAACAAAACCACATATTTAAATATTGATACCAATCTATCAGAGTCAGCATTTATGTTATATAAAGATTGAAAATGATAATGATTCTTATCAACAAGATGTAATGTTAAATCAAAGATAGCTAAACCAAAATTGGTTTTTTCAAGCTTTTTTTACCATAACTTATTCCTGCTTTTAGTATGTTTGATTTTATGGCATACAAAACAACACTACTGTAATAAGATATCAATATATCAGTAATTATTTTACGTATTTAATGTAAAATAAAAGAACTTTCTTTTAAAAGTCCTTTATATACTAAAATTTAAAAATTAAACATTATAATATTTGGAAAAAATATTAAAAGAAATCCAATTAATATCATAATAAATCCTCCGATTATAGTTGAATATTTAGAATATCTATTTGATACAGCAGTTATTTTCATAGAAAGCATCGCTATAACGAATATAGCTATATCATCTATTAAGAAGGCGAATACATAGATTGAAATGTAAAATAAATACATTAAAGTAGACAAATTATTATAAGCTAAGATCTGTGTATATAATAGAGGCAATCCAGCTGAACATGCAAGTTCAATTATATTAACAGTTATAGCTAGTAATATAACTCCAATTAGCGCCAATATTAGATTTTTTCTTTTGACAATATCTTTAATTTTTTGCATTAATTTTTCTCTTTTTGAGTCATTTGTAACTCTACAACCAATATCTTTATTTCTAGTTAAATAATAATTAATTATGTGATATACTCCAAATGAAAATGCAAATATGCCTATTAGATAACGGATCCACATTACACTCGTTAGAGATACAGCTATTTTTAACCATGAAGCCATAATCATGAAATATATCAAGGCTGAGGTAAATAAAAATGTTATTCCTATTACCCACATTCTTTTTCTATCATTATAATTTATTAACATTGTGATTAAGAAAACTAAAACCCACATAGCACAGGGATTGAATCCATCCACAAGGCCTAAAATAAGCGCACTTAAGAGTAAAGAAGCGGATTTGATTTCAACATTACCAATTATAGGAATATGGATAGTATCTCTAGATAAACTATCAAAATCTGATATTTTTACTTCTTGATTGTTAATAATTTTATTTACTATGTCTACATATTCACGAGTTGAGTATAGATTTATTGCTTCTTCTATATCTATAGTTGTCTGAGTGTTATATCCAACAAAAGACAACCCACCTATAGCTACGAAGGGTACTTCTGCTTTTTGATTGAAAGTATTAGCTACTTCTATAAGTAAATCATTGTTTTCTGAATCACTGATTTCATAGTATATTATATTGATATTATCATATTCTTCTTCTAGGCTTGTCAGATATTGATCCATTTCCTTACAATGAAGACAGTATTGGCTGTGAAAAAAATAAATGTTTAGCTCTTCATTTGCCTTTACATTAGTTATAAATGTAGTAATAAATAATCCTAGAAATATTATTAAAAGTAATTGTTTAATTCTTTTCATGAAGCTCCTCTATTATTTTTTTAAATTCTTTTAAGCTTTTTTCACCTATAATTCTTCTTACTTCTATGTCGTTTATATAAACAATCAATTCAGGTAATGTCTCACCTACATTATATTTTTTTATCTTTTCTTTATCCGCATCGAAATCATAGTCGATTATTTCTATATCTGAATAATCCTTAAATGTCTTTCTCCAGATTTTTTTCATTGCCAAACAGCTCATGCACCAAATGGCTGTAATCCTAATTATTTTCATAAACTATTTCCTTGATAGCTTTGATTAAGATATCAATTTCACTTTTTTTAGTAAGATGAGATATAGATATTCTAATGCTAGTTTTTGCTAATTCATCTGACTTAGTTATTCTTTTAACAGTCAATGAAAAAGTGGATTCTGAATTACAGGCAGTTTGAGTTGATATATAGATTTCTCTTTTAGAGAGCTCTTTATGTAATTTTGAAGCATCAATATCCAAAAAAGATACATTTAAAATCTGTGGAATGCCAAATTTATAGTTTATATTAGTGTTATTTATCTGTGACAACGATTCTCTTAGATATTTATTTATATATTCAATATGATTTCTCTTTTCTGAAAACTCTTTATAAGCTTCTTTTAAAGCTACAGCTAAACTATTAATAAGTGGTGCTGGTGGTGTTCCTCCGCGAAAGATGCTTGTAGATGCGCCTCCATGTATAACTGGTTCTAGATGAATATGGCGCTTTCTCAATAAAGCTCCTATTCCCTTTAAGCCATAGATTTTATGTCCTGAAAATGTAACTAAATCAATTCCTGTTAAATCTACTTTTAATTTACCTATAGCTTGAGTTAAATCTGAGTGAAAGGTTATATTTTTATGTTTTTTCAATACTTTTTTTATCGCTTCAAAATCTTGTAATATTCCAAGTTCAGAATTAACTAAAGCTATAGATACAAGTATAGTATCTTCTCTTATTAGCTCTTCTAATTCATTTGTATCAATTAATCCGGATTCAAAGGTATCTAAAACATCTATTATAAAACCTTGTTTGTTTAAATAGTTTAAACAAGAGATAACGCTTGAGTGTTCATATGGGGAAGTAATTATATGTTTTCCTTTAAATGAATTAGCTAAAGCGTAGCCTTTTAAGGCTAGGTTATTAGCTTCTGTGGCTCCTGAAGTATAGATTACTTCATAGTTTTCACAGCCTAAAATATCATTGATTTCTTTAGTAGAATTATCAATTTCCTTTTTTACAAGTTTTCCAAGTTCATGTGTTGAGTTAGGATTAGCGAAATGTTTCTTATTAAATAACACATAATTATCTAATACTTTTTTATCAACTGGAGTAGTTGCACTGTAATCCAAATAAACCATAGACTCACCTCTTATATATTTGTTTTTTTTATAATGTATTCAACTTAGAAATTATCGCAAAAACATCCCCGTAGTATATATAATCACATAAAATATCTTTTGATGTTTTTGAAGAAGTTATTAACAATGTCTTTTTACTAACTTTAATGAAATCAGATATAGGATAAACATTAATTGGCCCATCTAATATAAATAAAAGATCTGCTTTTTCTATAGCTAATAAAACCGTTTTTAAAAGCGACTTATCAATTATTTCATTAGGTAAAACGATACTTGGTTTTACTAGACCATTACATTCGTCACAACGAACCGTTCCTACATACTCTTTAATATAATTTAAAGAGAACTCTTTGTGACATTTAGAACAGTAATTTTTATGGATATTTCCATATAATTGAATTACATTGGTAAAACCGTTTTTAAGATATAATCCGTCTATATTAAAATCTATAATCATCTTTAATTTATTTATTATTTCTAGTTTTTTAAGATAAATGTAATTAAAATTATTTTTATAAATGTTATCGAATATATATTTTTTATAATATTCAAAAAATATCTTAGGTTGATTATAGAAAAACTGACTGCTTAAAACTTTTTTAAAGCTAATTTTATAGGCTTGATTATATTCTTCCTTTATAAGGTGGAGATTGATTACCCCTTGTTTTAAACTACTTATTAAAACAATGGATTTGTTTTCAA
The DNA here is from genome assembly GCA_964611005.1 of uncultured Candidatus Izemoplasmatales bacterium. Classification (GTDB taxonomy): domain Bacteria; phylum Bacillota_I; class Bacilli_A; order Izemoplasmatales; family Hujiaoplasmataceae; genus 4572-104. Next base: position 3,872 of record CAZSZZ010000038.1, read on the forward strand.
TTATAATTTGGTTTAATTCTTCTATGCTTTTAATTTTTTTCATCAGTCTATAAAATGAATTCCTAGATGGTTCAATCCTAAAGCACCTTCATGGATTAGTTCTGGCATTGTAGGATGGGCAAATATTGTTTCTTGTATATCTTTTGAGGTTAACTTATTTTGGATAGCTAAAGTTATTGGCGCAATTAGATTTTCAGCTTCATCACCAAAAATCATTCCTCCAATTATTACTTTAGAAGTTCTATCTTGAATTAGTTTAAGATATCCTAATTCAGATCCATTAATCAATGCTTTTCCATTAGCTGAAAAAGGTACTTTAACTACTTCATAGTCAAGAGACATTTCTTTACATCGCTCTTCTGTTTTGCCGACTGTCGCAATCTGTGGTGATGTGAAAATCACCGCAGGAATCGCAAGGTCTGAAAATGTTTTTTTCTCACCCAAGATATTATCCACGGCTATCATTGCTTGATGACTTGCGACATGTGCTAATTGCATTATATTAGTAACATCTCCAATTGCATAAATCGTATCAACTGAAGTTTTCATTGAATCATCCACTAAAATACCATTTGAGTTATCAAAGATAACATCTGTATTATCAAGTCCTAAATTATCCATGTTTGGAATACGTCCTACTGCTTCAAGTATTAAATCAGTCTCTACTACTTCTGTTTTATCTTTGCGTTCATAGTGAACTAGCGCTTTTTCTCTTTCGGCTTTAATTTCTGTTACTTTTGCGTTTGTGATAATTTTCATATTTAATTGTTTTGCGTAGCGTAACAATCTTGAACTTAGTTCTTTATCAACGCTTGGCAATATTCTAGGTAAGAATTCTAAAACTGTTACTTCTACACCAAGTCCCGCATATATAAATGCAAACTCCATTCCGATGATTCCCCCGCCTATAATTGTTAGAGTTTTTGGAAGTTTTTTATTGTTTAGTAACCATTTAGAATTTATCACTAATTCATTATTAATTCCAGGTATAGGTAAATGTTTTGTTTTAGAACCTGTAGCTATTATTATATGTTTAGCTAATATTTCTAGAGGTTCATATAAGTCAACTAAAACCTTATTATTATTTATAAATTTAGCATTGCCATTTATTATATTTACATTATATTTTTTAAGTAAAAAGATTACTCCATTAACTAGTTTATCTTTTACTTCATCTTTATGATCTATAATTTCATCCATATTGAAACGAGGATTATCAACATAAATTCCCTTTTTATCAGAATGCAATAATTCTTGATATAGTTTAGCTGATTTAACTAACGCTTTAGTAGGAATGCATCCTTCATTTAAACAAACACCACCTACTCTAGATTTATCAACTAAGGTTACATTGATTCCTTTTTTAGCTGCATATAAAGCTCCAACATATCCCCCCGGACCCGCTCCAATTATCAATAAATCAGTTTCTATATTTTTCATAAAATGTCTCCTAATTAAATTCTTCATATCTGTATAAATTATAACAGTTTAACTGTGATTTTACAATCAATTATAAAATAAAAATGAGCCTTAGAGACTCATTCTATCATTCTTATAAAAACCTAAATTCATTCTTTTAAACAAAAAGGTTAATAATTTCATCAGAGGTTGATAAAACAATAAAAAAGTAATAATTGTATTCGTAGCCATCATCAATTCAAAGACAAAGTCAAGTTTTAAATATGTCCATATTTTACTCCATGTATTTAAATGTTGTAAAACTATAGAGGCTGGTAAAAATGACCAACCATATATAAAGGAAAAACCTATTGCATAAATCAAATGAATATAGTCTGGTTTTTTTAAAATCATTCTGGCAAAAACAGCATATAAGGGCCAGATTATAAGCATTGTTGGTGTATATAATAAACTTATACTTCCCATTAAAAGATTATCTAATAAGACATAAGCAATAATTAAAGGTATTAATTTTTTATACGACAAAAACTGTGCATAAACCAAGATTAAAATAATGGTTAATTGCACCTGCGGTATGCCTGATAAAATATATTCCTGTACAACCAAAACAGCGAGAAGCATCGCTTGTAAAGTGATGCTTCTAATGTTTTGCCTAACCTTCAATTTTGAATTGATATACTGCGCCGTCTACAAGAACGGTATCATCAATCCCTGTCATTGAATACGAACCATCAATATAAAAAGCTATATATTGGCCTTCTTCTGGAACCAATGTATCAATTGATGTTATAAAGCGTCCATAAGCGCTATCTTGACAAACCATTGTAAAGTTCGTATCCAAGAGATCGAATAATGTATCTTCTTCAAAATATTCAACCACAACAGAATTAGAAACGTATTCAGTTTCAACCTCTTGTGTATCAGGATCATCACCAAGAGTGATAATCTCAAATGTAACAGTTCCTAAAGCTGCTTCAGCCTCAGTAGTAGTTACCGCTGTTTGTGTGGTCGTTACTGCAGTTGTGGTTGTTTGATCGCATCCCATAAAGAAAGGAATGATCAACAAGAACAGTAACAATCCCAGTACTCTTCTTTTCATCTTTTACTCCTTAAATGTATTTAATAAATAGGTAGGTCTCCCGACTTCCTTCATTTATCTATTCCCCTTCTCGTCTCCGATGGATAATGAATAGACATCCGATTCACGGTTGCTGGTACAGTTCAGGAATTACACCTGCTTCCCTGTTATACACCTATTTACTAGCAAAGTTATTAAATTTTCTGATTTATAAACATAGCCATTTTATCTTGAATCAACTGATAAAATCGACTGACATGAAGCCCATCACATAGACCGTGATGAACATATACACAGATTGGTATTCTAAATTTATTTAATTCCTGATAATACTTTCCAAAGGTTATTCTTGGAAAAGAATCTGGATGTAAAGTATCAATAGGATGAGTTGTTTGAGAAAAACTTATCCAAGGTAAACTTGATATGAATACTAAATCATCTCTACCAGGTATATCTTCTAATCTATTTCCTTTTTTGGCTTTTTCAATATCGATTTCTACTTGTTTTACAAAAATCTTATAATCCGGATTATACTCAGTTGTACAAAAAACATATAATTCTTCTTCATTTAGTACTGTATATGATGGTGTTATAAAATCATGTAAAACAACTTTATCTTTCCTAATCCTATACTTAAATTCATCGATTTCATTCATTGAATTCATCATTATATATATAAATGTTGGGAAAAATCTTATATTTTTCTTTTTAATATAATGAATAAAATCTGTGATATCCAATTGAACAGTGATAGAAAATAATGGAACAGTGTAATTTTTATAAAATTCATAATGTTTTTTTCTTTTCCACTCAGAAATGTCTATCTCTTTCATACATCCCCCAATTACAATGAATATTATAGACAATTACTGTTTGAAAAGCAAGCTGTTTATCATAAAAAACCAAAGAAAAAAAGGTAAAATATTTCTACCTTTTAATTCGTTATTCTAAAACGCTAAAATCTTCTTTACCTACACCACAAATTGGACAAACCCAATCATCAGGGATATCTTCAAAAGCTGTACCAGGAGCGATTCCTCCATCAGGGTCGCCTAAAACTGGATCATATACAAATCCGCATACATCACATATATATTTCATAATATTCCTCCCGCTTATTTTTACATATATTATACATAATTATGATTTATTTTTCCACTATATAACTTAAAATTATTCTATTTATTGAAAAGATTAGTTTTAAATGTTACAATTTAAATTGAAAAACATGGGGGGGATAATTATGAATATTTTTGTTTTCATTTTTTCTATTGTAGTTGCTTTTAGTGCATTTTTATTAGCTGGGTGGCTATATTCATGGGTTAAAAAACAGGAATCAAACAATCAAAAAATAAATAATATTGCGGAGTTAATTAGAAGTGGAGCTAACACATTTTTAAGAAAAGAATATATTATTTTAGCTAAATTCGCTCTTGTTTTAGCTGCTATTATATTTATTTTCTTACCCGAACCAATTTGGAAGAGTAATATCGTAGATAATTTTACAATAACTTTTGCGTATATCTTTGGTACTATTTTTAGTGCATTTGCGGGTAAAATTGGAATGTTCGTCGCAACTATAGCTAATAAAAAAACCGCAGAAGCTGCTCAAAAGGGAATAAAAGAAAGTTTTTTAACAGGTTTTCGCGGTGGAGCTGTTATGGGAATGAGCGTTGTAGGGGCTAGCCTTTTAGGTGTTAGTTTAGTTTTTTATATTACTGGTAACGCAACGATGATTTTGGGATTCAGTTTCGGAGCTTCTTCTTTGGCTTTGTTCGCTAAAGCTGGTGGAGGTATTTTTACTAAGACAGCCGATATTTCAGCTGATTTAGTTGGAAAAATTGAACTTGGAATAGCTGAAGATGATCCGAGAAATCCTGCGGTTATAGCGGATAATGTTGGTGATAACGTAGGAGATGTAGCGGGAATGGGTGCGGATTTATTCGATTCTCACGTGGCTTCTTTAGCTGCTGCTTTAGTAATGGGCTCTGCGATTGATATCGCTAGTGGTAGTCATAATACTACAACGGTATTTATTTACGCTTCTCTTGGATTATTGGCTTCAATTATTGGAATTATGTTCGCTAAAATGGGGAAATCTAATAATCCAACAAGAGCGCTTAATTTATCTACTTATATAACAACAGGTATTTTTACTGTATTGACTGCTTTAGCAACTTGGATATTTTCTTTGGAGTGGAGGATATATGGCGCAGCTATTACTGGACTTTTAGTAGGTGTAATCATAGGTATTACAACTGATTATTTCACAAATGATGATAAAGCTCCAGTTAGAAATGTAGCTAAGGCTTCAAAATCAGGTCCAGCTTTAACAATTATCAGTGGCACAAGTTATGGATTTTTATCTGTTTTACCAGCAATGATAGGAATTGCGGTTAGTGCTTTTGTGGCTTATAAAATTACAGAACCTCTTGGCGCAGGATATCCTTTGTTTGGTATTTCAATGGCAGCTGTAGGAATGTTATCAATTGTCGGTATGATTATTTCAAACGATGCTTACGGTCCTATAGTTGATAATGCAAGAGGCCTTGCGGAAATGGGTGGCCTTGGCGAAGACGTAATAAAAATTACTGATGAATTGGATTCTGCTGGAAATACTGTTAAGGCTGTCACTAAAGGTTTCGCAATTGGCGCAGCTGGCCTTACAGTTATATCTTTATTAGGTGCTTTTATATCAGAGGTTAATACAGCGGCTATCAAACTTGATTTACCTTTAATTACTGGTTTTGATATTATGAATCCATCTGTTTTCTTTGGTCTTTTAATAGGTGCGGCTGTACCTGCAGTATTTAGCGCTATGCTTATGCTTGGAGTTACAAAAAATGCAGAAAGAATGGTAAAGGAGATTCATCGACAATTCGAAGAAATTCCAGGGCTTTTAGAAGGGAAAGAAGGTGTATTACCTGAATCCGATAAATGCATAGAAATAGCTACTACTGGGGCTTTAAAAGAATTGATACCTGCGGGATTATTTACCATTATAATTACTGTAGTTGTAGGCATCTTCGGCGGCGTTTACGCTATTGGAGGATTTTTAACAGGTAATATTGTTAGTGGTTTATTACTAGCATTGTTTATGTCTAATTCAGGTGGACTTTGGGACAACGGAAAGAAATACATTGAAGCTGGTAATTTTGGTGGAAAGGGAAGCGATGCTCACAAAGCTGCGGTTGTAGGAGATACTGTAGGTGATCCTTATAAAGATACTGCAGGGCCTTCTATTAATACTCAAATTACTGTTGTTAGCCTAATTGCTAGTTTACTCGCAGTTATTTTCTTAACAATGTCTATTTTTTAGTTTCTTATTTAATAGTCTAAATATATTATATAAGGATGCTTAACTGCATCCTTTTTAGATTGGATTCTATAATTAAGTTAGGTGTATATAAATATTGTAAGAATATATTGAGCTTTATAACGAAATTAGATTTTAAGCAAAATTAAAAGGCTCAATCCCTATACAGTTTAGGAACCAAGCCTTAGTTAATTAAATATTTTATTTTTTTTAGTGTCATTTGAGAGGAATTAATTCACATTAGATTAAACCGCTTTTAAATTATATTTTAATTGTAAGATTCTTTTTTTCTAATATTTTATATCTCTCTTCTATTTTTTTAAGAATTTCTTCAAATTCTTCTCCTTGAAACATATCATTTACTTTTAGATATAATATCTTTTCTTTAGGAACTTTATAACTCTTAAATATACGATCTAATACATCATAATAGTTTTTGTAGTGAAATTTTAAATAATCATATTGATCCTTCTCAATTTCTCTACCTCTTTTGCGTACATTTTCAAACAATTGATCTTCATTTCTAACAATTACTAAATGAACATCAACATCAGGTATTCTTTTTAAATGTTCATCTGCAATCGCATAGGTTAGAGCTACTTCATAAGCAGACATAATACCTTCAAGGCGCAATAATTCAGTAAAAACAAGATTAGAAAATAATGTAGAATCGCAGACTACTGAGGGTTCATTTCTTGTCTTCCACATCAATAAAAATAAAGAACTATAGAAAGCGTTTTGGCTTAATAAAGCAAATGTTTCTTTATCTTGATAGAAAAGTGGTAAAAACTCATTCTTCTCTACTGGTTCTTCTACTAATGGTACATTGTAGTGCTTTGATAATAATTGTGATAATGTTGATTTTCCGCAACCTATTGGTCCAATAATTCCTATTCTCATTGAAATCTCCTTATAATTTATCTTTGTAGAATATTATACCGAAATTAACTATCTAAGTC
>CAZSZZ010000039.1:0-10313 GCA_964611005.1 uncultured Candidatus Izemoplasmatales bacterium
GTTTATTTGATGAAATCATGAAGCTTTGATGAATATTTATACGTGTTGTAAATGTTTAATAATCTATAAAAACCAAAATGAAAACATTACCATTAAAAATACTTATATTCTTATTCTGTGTTTTTGTCTATTTCGTTTGACAGCACATATAGAAAGTAATATAATTATGATATATGTTGGAGGGTAATTGAAATGAAAAAAGCAATTATTGAAGGGATGTGCTGCAAAGGCTGCGCGGAGGAAGTAAAACATATATTTAAAAACATATATGGTATTTCGAATGTTGAAGTATCATTGGATGAAAATACAGTAATATATAATGGTTTCGTATCTAAAAGAGTAATCGAAGATGCTTTACTTGACACAAATTATAAATTGAAGAGCATTGAAAAAATTGAAAAGCAGGACTCTTAAAATGAGTCTTTTAATTTATATATTAATTTTAATTAATTAAAGTCAAATTAATAATTGGATTTAATTAAATGTTATAATAACAGATGAGAAGGTGTATTAAATGGCTAGTATTATTTCTAAAGTAACTCAATTAGATAAACAGATGAGAGAAAAAGTTAAAAAATTAGAGGAAGAAAAAGATGAACTTCCAGTTTTTTTACGTGATAAGAAAAAAGAATTAACTGAACAATATCAGGCAAAAGCAAAAGAAATAATTGAGAAAAGAAAAAAAGAGATAGAAATTGAATTAAATAAAGCTAAAGAAAATGCAGAAAAAGAACTTTTTGAAGCGGTTACTGAATTACAAAAAATATATAATGAAAAAAAGGATAATTGGCTTGAAATGATTTATAATGAATGCATGAAGAACTTCTTCTTGGAGGAATAATCATGAGCAAAAATGCAGGCAATGCAGTCATTACAAAAGCTAAAGCTATTTATGGGAATCGATTAGTTGCGGAAAATTATGAGGAACTTTTAAAGTTAAAATCAGTTTCTGATATAGTTAGCTATTTAAAAAGAAATAATAAGTTTTCAAATACATTATCAAACGTTGATGAATATTCCATTCATAGAGGTCAATTAGAAAATCTAATACGTAAAAGTTATTTCGATAATTTAACTCGTTTAGTTAAATTTGTTAGTACTCCTGATCGTAAATTCTATGAACTTGATATGATTCGTCGTGAGATAGAAATTATATTGTCTAGTATTAGATCAATTATTTCAGGTGATATTGAAAGCTCAATTAGAGATTTACCTTTGTTTTTCAAAAAACATGCTAGTATTGATATTGAAGAAATAACTAAATCTTTAACAATGCAGAAATTATTAAACGAATTACATGACACGAGGTATTATGATATTATATATCCTTTTTATACAGAAGATAAAACAGAGATAAAATACGCTGATATTGAACATTCATTATATAGTCAATATCATCGAATAGTAATTCAAAGAATTAATAAGTATTATAAAGGAAAAAACCATGATACATTGATGGATATGTATCAATCTAAAGTAGAAATTGAAAATGTTATTAAAATTTATCGTTTGAAAAAATTTTACAATGCTTCCGAATCTGATATTATGAATACTATTATTTTGGATAATATTCGTATGAGTAAAAGGAAATTAATTGAGTTAATTAATACTAAAGAACCAGATGATATTTTGAAAGTATTATCAAAATCTGATTTATCTCAATTTAAAGATGATGATGGTTATGTATATATTGAATATCAGGCTGAAAAGATAAAATATAATCTAGCTAAGAGATTTATGTATTATTCTACATTTCCACCTTTAATATATTCGGCATTGTTGTTTTTAAATGATATTGAAAGAACTAATTTGTTTAATATTATAGAAGGAATAAGATATGATATAGATAAGGATGAGATTAAAAAAATGATTATCTATTGAAAGGAATAAGATGAACAAGAAATTAAAGCTATTTAGAATTACAGGATTACTTGATAATTTAGATTTAACTTTGGAAAGATTGATAAGCTTAAAATGTATATATGCAATTAAGGCTAGTGAATTTAAACAATTAACTCATGGGTTATCACCTGTTTCGACTGATAATTCATGGAATATAATTTATCAAGAAATAAAGGAATTAGAATTAGAAAGTAAAATTGACATTCCTGTTATTGATAAACATACAATTGATTATTCTTTTAAAGAAATTCAAGAATATGTTCATAATACTCATGTAAAACTTCATACACTTATAGAATATCAAAAGATAACTGAACGATTAATTAACCAATACAATGATGCATTAATACAAATTAATAATATTATAGATTTAGATATTTCTTTAGATGATATTTTTTCTTGTCATTATATAAATGCTAGATTTGGTAAATTACCAATAGATAGTTTAGATATTTTAAAGTTGTATGATAATAAACCAATAGTATTTCAATTGTTTAAACAAGAAAAAAAATATTATTGGTGTATGTATCTTACAACTCAAAAGAATGAAAAAGAAATTGATAATATTTTTTCATCCCTCTATTTTGATAGAGTTTACATTCCGGATTTTGTTCACGGGACACCAGAAAGTGCTCGCAAAACTTTAGGGATGGAAATAAAAGTTGCAGAAGAAAACTTAAAAGAGATTAAGCAAGAAGTAAAAAAAGCATTTGAAGATAATATGGATGAACTTATTAAAACTAAAAGTGAGTTAATTTTCCTAGAAAAATTATTTGAAGCAAGAAAATATGTAATAAGTTTAGGGGATAAATTCAATATATCAGGGTTCGTTTTATTAAAGAATGTAGAGCTTTTAAAAAATCGTTTCAAAGATGTAGAAAGTGTAGAAATTGAAATTATGCCGGCAGATTTTGATAAGAGATTAAAATTACCTAAACAATGGAAGAAATTATTGAGAAAACCTTGTTTTAATTCATAAATATTATATTTATCAATAGAGTTATTTAAATTTAATTTTAGAGGGAAGATATGGCTATATCAAAGTTAAAATTATTTAGAATAAATTCAAATATTACAAATCTAGATGCCATTTTGGAAAGATTTGTTAATTTACGATGTGTTCATCCTGTGAAATCGAGCGAATTTATTGATCGAGTACATGGATTAACATCGTTTGTTTCATCAAACCCTAGCAATGTTATATATAAGGAATTAGAAGAAATTGAGCAAGAAAACTTAAAAACTATTGTTCCAGAAAATGTAATAAAGGCTGATCAATCTTATGAAGTAATGCAACATTATATATATAACACTCATGTAAAACTTAAAAAATTAACTCAACATCGTAAAGAAGCAGAAATCTTAATTAAGAAATATAAAGATGCTTTAATTCAAATTAAAAACTTAGAAAATTTGGATATTTCTCTTGATGATCTATTTTCTTGTAAATATTTAAGTGCAAGAGTTGGTAGATTACCTCTTGATGGAGTAGAAAAACTTAAATTTTATCAAAATAAACCGTTTATTTTTAAACAATTTCATGAAGAGAAAAATTATAGTTGGTGTATGTATCTTGTAACTAATAATTATGAACGTGAAATTGATAATATTTTTTCATCTTTGTTTTTTGAAAGAATTCATATTCCAGACTTTGTACATGGGATTCCAGAAAATGCTGAATCTTCCCTAGTAAAAGAAATTGAAGTTGCAGAAAAGAGTTTGCATGAAACTTTAGAAGAAATTGAAAAAATATTTGATGAAAATCTAAAACAATTAGCTCATGTTAAAGGTGAATTAATTTTATTAAATAAAATTTATGATGCAAGACAATATGTAGTTGGATTAGGAGAGATTTTTAGTATTACTGGTTTTGTGCTTAAGAGTGAAATTAAAACCCTTAAGAACAAATATAAAGATATGGATGATGTAGAAATAGAGATTATACCAGCTGATTCGGATAAGCGTATTAAGCCTCCAACAAAACTTAAGAATAATTGGTTTACAAAACCTTTTGTATCTTTTATGCAGATGTATGGATTGCCGAGTTACTCAAGTATTGATCCAACGCCTTTTTTAGCAATTACTTATGCTTTATTATTTGGAATGATGTTTGGTGATTTAGGACAAGGATTAATACTTGTTATACTAGGAGCCTTAATTTATCGTAAAACTAAAAATCAACTCGCTGCTATTTCGGTTAGAATAGGAATAGCTTCAGCATTTTTTGGCTTTTTATATGGTTCATTCTTTGGTAACGAAGAGATACTTACTCCGATATTTACTAATTGGTTTGGATTTTCTGGAAAACCGATTGATGTTATGGATCCAGAATTCACAATGACATTAATGATGGGAACAATGGTTTTGGGTTCTATTTTAATTGTTGTTTCTATTATCATTAATATTATTATAGCTTTTAAAAAGAAAAACGTTGCCGAGATTTTATTTTCACATAATGGATTATCTGGATTAATATTTTATTTATTTATAATTGGAGGTATCGGACTAAAATTAATCTATAGTTATTCTATTTTCAATACATTAACAATAATATTGTTTGTGGTTATTCCATTATTGTTTATATTCTTTAAACAACCTTTAAATAGATTGTTTAATAAAGAAAAAGTTTTTCCAAATAAATTTAGTGGATTTTTAGTAGAAGGAATTTTTGAATTGTTTGAAATTATTCTTTCATATTTCACTAATACAATGTCATTCTTAAGAGTTGGCGGATTTATGCTATCCCATGCAAGTATGATGATGATTATATATACATTTGTAGGTATGTCTGGTTCTATAGTTGTACAATCAATAATATTAGTTTTAGGAAATATATTCGTTATGGGACTCGAAGGACTAATTGTTGGAATTCAAGTATTAAGGTTAGAATTTTATGAAATGTTTTCAAGATATTTTGAAGGCGACGGATATCCGTTTAAAGCCTTTGATTAGTAGGAGGATTTAATTATGAGTTTATTTGAAATTTTATTACCACTTTTATTTGTTTCTTTAACTGTTTTACCATTGGTAAAAGTATTTAAAGGACAAGCAACAAAGAAACAAGCAAAAACAAGATTATATGTACATATTTCAATGTTTTTTGCATTAGTTACATTTGTATTTGTATGGCAATCAGGTGGAATTCGTGTATTTGCGGCAACTACTGATCCTGATCCATTTATTGGATCTATTGCCCAAGGACTAGGATTTTTAGGTGCAGCATTAGCAACTGGACTTTCTTCTCTTGGTGCTGGTATTGCCGTTGCAAGTGCTGCTCCAGCAGCTATTGGAGCTTTTTCTGAAGATGAGAAAAACTTTGGTAAATCATTAATCTTTGTTGCTCTTGGTGAAGGGGTAGCTATCTATGGACTTATTATTTCTATTTTTATCATAAATAGCTTATAAGAAGTGATACAGATGAAATTCTTTCTTTTAACTGATAATATAGATACTTTAATGGGAATGCGCCTTGTAGGAATAGAAGGTGTTGTTATTCATGAACGTAATGAAGTGTTAAGAGAATTAGATAAAGTTGTCAATAGTAAAGATTATGCTATTTTGTTAATTACATCAAAATTAGTAGATTTATGCCCAAAAGTAATATCCGAATTAAAATTAAAATTAAAAAAGCCAATTATAGTAGAAATACCTGATAGGCATGGAAGCATTGAAGTTGGTGCGTCTATTGATGATTATGTTAGTGAAGCTATTGGCGTGAAATTAAGAGGTGATTAAAATGCCATTTATTGAAAGAGATGTCTATGAATATTTTAAAAAAGAAATAGAAGAATCAGCTAATGAAGAGATGAAAAAAATCAAAGCTAGTATTGAAAAAACTAAAAAAGAACAATTAACTTTGATTGAAGGAGATATTCAAGATACAATTAATCACGCAACTGAAACTGAGCTCAATGAAATTAATACAGAGTTTTCAGCTGCTATGAATCGAATTAAGACAAATACGCACCAACAAATCATTAAGAAAAAGCATGAGTTATTAGACTCTATTTTAGAAGAAGTTCGAATAAGACTAATTAATTTTACAAAATCACAAGAATACAAAAAAAGCATGAAAAAAGCAATTAAAATTATTGATGAATCATTTTGTGGAGATCAATTCTTATTTAAAATTAAGAAAAACGACAAAATATTAGAAGAAATAATAAAAGAAAAATATTCGAAAACTTGTAAAATTGAAAAGGTAGATACAATCCAAATTGGAGGATTTATTGGCGTTTGTACTAAAAAAGGAATATTAACAGATTTAACAATTGATAATCAATTGGAAGAAGCCAAAAATAGATTTTATGAAAAATCAAATTTGGAATTAAAGAAATAAGTTGAGGTGTACCAATGAATGTAATTTATTCAATTAATGGTCCGGTTATAAAAATTAAAGGCGCAACTGATTTTCAAATTATGGAAATGGTATATGTTGGCAAAGATAGATTATTAGGTGAAGTAATATCTATTAATAAACAATTTACTGTTATACAAGTTTATGAATCAACAACAGGGATTAAACCTGGAGAACCAGTTATAAATACAGGGGAACCTATTTCATTAGATTTAGGACCTGGATTATTGCGTAATATCTTTGATGGAATTGAAAGACCTTTACAAAGTATAGCGGCTAAAAGTGGAAATTATATAGTTCCTGGTAGTGATGTAAAGCCTTTAGATGAGTCTAAGGGATGGGATGTAACATTCACCTGTAAAAAGGGCGATATTTTGACATCTGGAGATATATTTGCGACATTAGAAGAAACAGAATTAATTATTCATAAATTAATGGTTCCCAATAATATAAGCGGCGAAGTAATAGAAGTTCAAAAAAATGGAGTATATAAATTAAGAGACACTTTAATTAAATTAAAAGATGAATCTGGAAAAGTTCATGAATTAAATATGGTTCAGCGCTGGCCAATTAAAACTCCAAGACCATTTTTAAAAAGAAAAACTTTGAGTATTCCTTTAATAAGTGGACAAAGAGTTATTGATACTTTATTTCCAATTGCTAAAGGAGGAACAGCTGCTGTTCCAGGTGGCTTTGGAACCGGAAAAACTATGATGCAACATCAATTTGCTAAATGGTGTGATGCGGATATTATTGTTTATATTGGTTGTGGTGAGCGTGGTAATGAAATGACACAGACTTTAGAAGAATTTAAAGATATAGTAGATCCTAAATCTAATAAACCTTTAATTGATAGAACCGTTTTAATTGCGAATACTTCAAACATGCCTGTTGCTGCTCGTGAAGCTAGTATTTATACTGGAATTACAATGGCTGAATACTATCGAGATATGGGATATAACGTTGCGGTAATGGCTGATTCAACATCAAGATGGGCTGAAGCATTAAGAGAGATTTCTGGCCGTTTAGAAGAGATGCCTGCAGAAGAAGGGTTTCCAGCATATTTACCAAGTAGATTATCGCAATTTTACGAAAGAGCTAGTCATGTTCAAAATTTCAACGGAACTGAAGGATCAGTTTCTATTATCGGGGCCATCTCTCCCCAAGGTGCGGATTTTTCAGAACCTGTAACGCAAAATACTAAACGTTTTGTTCGTTGTTTTTGGGCATTAGATAAAGAATTAGCATATATGAGACATTATTCCGCAATCAACTGGAATCAAAGTTATTCAGAATATATTAATGATCTTTCTAAATGGTATAACAAAAATGTAGGAATATCATTTTTACAAAACAGACAAAAATTTATTTCAATATTAGCTCAAGAGAACAAATTAATGGAAATTGTTAAATTAATTGGTAAAGGTGTGTTGCCTGATGACCAAAAACTTTTATTAGAAATTGCTAGAGTTATTAGAGTTGGTTACTTGCAACAAAATGCTTTTCATAAAGATGATACATTTGTACCTTTAAATAAACAATTAAAGATGATGGAAATAATCCTATATTTATATAAAGAAACACAAAGGATTATAAATCAAGGAAAGGCATTTAGTTTATTATCTAGCACAAATATATTTGAAAAAATAATTAAAATTAAATATGATATACCGAATGACAAATTAGAAATGTTTGATGATTATTATAAATTAATAGATGATACGTTACGTAGTATTAGATAATAGGAGTTTAAAAATATGGATTTACAATATATTGGACTCAAAGAAATCAATGGACCACTTATCTTTATTGATAATGTAAAGGATATAGGTTTTGAAGAGGTTATTGAAATAAAATTAAATAATGGTGAAACTAGACACGGAAGAGTTGTACAAATCGATGGAGATTTGGCTGCTGTTTTAGTGTTTGAAGGAACGAAAGGATTATCGCTTAATAATACTACTGTTAAATTCTTAGGACATCCTATGGATATTGGACTATCTATTGAAGTTATGGGTAGAATGTTTAATGGGTTAGGTAAACCAATTGATGGATTAGGACCTATTTACGTAGAAAAATATTTTGATATTAATGGATTACCTTTAAATCCAGTTTCTAGAAAATATCCTAGAAATTATATTAAAACAGGAATATCTAGTATCGATGGTTTAACAACTTTGATACGTGGTCAAAAATTACCTATATTTTCAGGGTCCGGACTTCCACATAATGATTTAGCTGTACAAATTGTTCGCCAATCTCAAATTGCGGAAAAAAAGGGAGAATCATTTGGAGTTGTTTTCGCAGCTATGGGAGTTAAGAATGATGTCGCAGACTATTTTAAACGTTCATTTGAAGAAGCTGGAGTTTTAGAAAAAGTAGTTATGTTTTTGAATTTATCAAATGATCCTATTATTGAGCGTTTAATTACACCTAGATGTGCTTTAACAACCGCTGAATATCTAGCATATCATCATAATATGCATATTTTAGTAATATTAACTGATATGACTAGTTATTGTGAAGCTTTAAGAGAATTCTCTTCTAGTAAGGGTGAAATTCCTGGTAGAAAAGGTTATCCAGGATACTTGTATTCAGAATTAGCATCACTTTATGAACGCGCTGGTATAGTTGAAAATTCAACTGGCTCAGTAACTCAAATTCCAATTTTAACGATGCCTAATGATGATATAACTCATCCAATTCCAGATTTAACCGGATATATTACTGAAGGTCAAATTGTATTAGACCGTGAATTACATCAAAAAGGAATCTATCCACCTGTTGGTGTTTTACCATCACTATCACGTTTGATGAAGGATGGTATTGGAGAAGGATATACTAGAGCTGATCACCAAGGATTAATGAACCAATTGTTTTCTTCATATGCAAAAGTAATGGATGCTAGAAGTTTAGCTTCTGTTATTGGTGAAGATGAACTAAGTCCAGCAGATAAAAAATATATTCAATTTGGTAACTTATTTGAACAAAATTATTTATCGCAAGGATATTTAACCAATAGATCAATAGAAGAAACATTGGATTTAGGTTGGGAATTATTATCTATTTTGCCAAAAGAAGAATTAGATAGAGTAGATGAAAAACTATTAAATCAATATTATAATCAAGAAAAAGCAATTAAGAAATTTAATATCGATAATCGTATACAAATTCAAGATGTAAATAAAGAGGCGAAATAATATGCCAGAAAAACAAGTATTCCCTACTAAGGGAAATTTGTTAGCGATGAATAAATCTATTAAATTAGCTAAAATGGGTTATGATTTAATGGACAGAAAACGAAATATATTAATTCGAGAAATGATGAGTCAACTTGCTAAAGTTAAAAATCTTCGAGAAGAAATAACCGAGACCTATAAAAAGGCCTATTTAGCATTGCAAGAAGCAAATATTACTTTAGGAGTTGTAAATGAAATTACTAAAGCAATTCCTATTGACGATGGATTAAATATTACTTATAGATCTGTAATGGGAGTTGAGATTCCTAAAGTTATGTATGATAAATCTGAAGTTAAAATACAATATGGAATTTCTAGTACAAATACTAAATTTGATTATGCATATAAACTCTTTCAAAAAGTAAGAGATTTAACTATATTATTAGCTGAAATAGATAATGCACTTTATAAATTAGCTGATGCTATTCGTAAAGCCAGGAAAAGAGCTAATGCGTTAAAAAATATAGTTATTCCTGATTACCAAGAAAAAATTAAATTTATTACTGAGACATTAGAAGAAAGAGAAAGAGAAGAGTTTAGCAGAAGGAAAATGATTAAAAATCGAAAAGAGAAATAAAACTTATATTAAATAATATTTTACTTGCCGTTAAAAAAAGCTTGACTATTTGGTATAAATATATAATAATATAAGTTGACTTTTCTAGGGGTGTGGTGTCAACGGTAGCACAGCGGTCTCCAAAACCGTTAGTACGGGTTCAAATCCTGTCACCCCTGCCAATAAATGTTGAAATAGCTTCCGAAAGTTGGAGATATGGTATACTAACCATATTACTCTAATGAAGGGAGCTATTTTT
>CAZSZZ010000040.1:0-10103 GCA_964611005.1 uncultured Candidatus Izemoplasmatales bacterium
AGCAATTTATTTTCTTAATATTTTTTTCATGTGCTAAGATTGATTCTTGATATTTAATTTCATCTGAATTGAATTTACCATTTCGTTCATAAGCTTTTCTTCTATTTGTTTCATAGCCACGAATTTCTTCTCTAATATTCTCGTATTCTAGACGTAATTCTGATAGGTCTTCTTGTTTAAGTGATTCTTTTCTTTTTAATAAAGATTTTCTTCTTTCTTTTAATGTATTAACTGAATAATAAGATTCCAATAATTTTATGATACCTTCGACATCCAAGGTATTTATTTCATTAATTTCTTCATTTATTACAGTTATATTGTCTTGAACTTTATTAAATTTTTTCTTCATTTCATTTGCTTTTTTACGCCATTTTTCTAATTGTTTTTCTCTTGCATTATGTCCTATAAATGGTTTCTCTTGATTTTTATTTAAAGATCTAACTGTATAGCTTCTATAAACCATACCGTCTTTTGTAATACCTTGTGGATAATTTTCTAAATTTCTAACTTCATCAACCATTATTAGATTACCACAAATCATATTTATATAATGAGTCGCATCTACATTATCTGATTTTATAATTGAGGCTAATGATTTATCTCTATAGTTTTTAAAGTGTTGAATCTTCTTAGTATTTACTAAACCAATTCCATATATATTTAAACTGTCTTTAACTTCATTATATACTTCTAGTGCTACGTCGAAATATCTTGGTTCAACTATTAAATTAAAGCGTTGAAATCCTAAATAATCTTCAACTGTATCTTGCCAAGAAAAATCAGTTACTTCTAATAATTCACATAAAATATGAACATTTATATCAACATCATATCTATTTTTAACTCCATTTATTATTCTTGATTGAAGTTTCTTAATCATTGGATTATAGCGTAATTTATGGTTTTCAAGATCCTTTAAGACATTATAAATATCGTTTATTTCTCTTATTAGATTATTTTTAATATGTGTTTGTTTACCTAGTTCTTCCTTATTTTCATCTAAAACAATATCTAAATCTTTTTTTATCTTGAGCAATTTTAGTTTGTTGTCTTCAAAATTACTTTCATCAATCTTAGTTAATTCTATTTTATCTAGGTCTTTATAAACCGGTCTCTTATATTCTGTTTTTAAGTCAACTATAATCTTCTTTGCCTTGCGCAGTTTCTTATGGGCGTATTGCCTTATACTCATTTGTTCTTCTATTTTTTTATCAAGTTCTTCTAATTCTTTTTCAAAAATCCTTGCGGCCTTAAAGGTATCACTACTTGAAAGCATTGTATATATTTCTTTACTGCGTTCATCTAGAATGCTTATTTGTGTGTTGATTTCTTCGATTAATTTTTGGTTTTGTTCTTTTTCTACTGATATTTTTTCTAATTTTACTTTTTGTTTTTCTATTTCTTTTTTGTAATTTTTAATTTCTATAATTTTTAGGAAAAATTCATAGAATGATTTTTGGCTTTGAGTCTTTTTAATTTCTTCATAAATAACTTTTATATCTTCTAAATCTCTTACTTTTTTTCTGATTACCTTTAACGTAGCTTCTAAATCTCTATAAGCAGTTATAGATCCTTTAATAGAATCTACATCTAGTATCTTTTCTTCTAAAAGATACCTATAAATAAAGTCTTTAACATCTGGAATTGGGTGAAAAGCTAAGGCTTTAGGGATTAAAGAAAAATATGTTTCATTAATCGATCCAAACAATGAACGAAAAGCTAGTTTCGCCTCTCTTCTAGTCAGATATACCTTATCTGCTTGTTTTGTCTTTTTGAATTGAGAAGTAGTAAGAATTTTATCTTCTTCATCTATAAAAAAACTTTCT
Organism: uncultured Candidatus Izemoplasmatales bacterium; assembly: GCA_964611005.1. GTDB lineage: Bacteria > Bacillota_I > Bacilli_A > Izemoplasmatales > Hujiaoplasmataceae > 4572-104. The sequence continues at coordinate 1,827 of CAZSZZ010000040.1, forward strand.
TCCATCTTTTTATTTATATGATAGAAAATCACTTTAGGAGGAAGTATTTCTCCAAATACATCTATTACAGTTCCTACGGTAAAAAATTCATCCTTGCTTTCATCATAGAATTCTAATGCTACATGTCCTGTAGTATCGTTGTCTCTTAAATATTCTTGGTTGTCTATTCCCAGTTTACATTTAACATAACCCCGAAGATCACGTTTGCTTTTTTCATTTGCAGCTAGATTAAAGATTTGATCTCCAGCAGTAATCACAAAAGCTATCGCATCAACTATAGTTGATTTTCCTGTAGCGTTTTTACCTGTAACTAACATGTTATTTTTAACATTGATAGTTTCATTAGCAAAATAATGCCAATTAATAAGCCGTATTTTAGTCAGTTTTTTCATCTGTATCACTTCCTTGTTGGTACTCTATTCTAGAAATCAAATCATAAACATCATTAATAGCTGTAGTATTAATAGCTAACAAGATTGTTGGAAATATTATTATCTTAGAATTTGATTTTGTAATGTCACCTATCGGTTCAATTAAATTAAATTTTTTATACATTCTCAATATTCTTACTAAATCAGTTTTATTTATTTTTTTCTTCAATTCTAAGGATTCATAGTATTGATGAAGCTCATCAATTTTTATTATTATATTATCATTAACTGATGTATCTGCTAAATGTTGATGATAAAGAATACGTAAGATTAATAAAATTATTGTTTCTTCCTTCTTTAAACGAAGCAAATTAGAATTGTCCGCATGCGTTAGCTGAATAGCTCCGTTTTCTCTGTCTAAATTAATTTCATAGTTTATGATACCAAAGTACTCATCAAAGTACTTCTTATAACTTAAAAGAAAATAGTACATCTCTTTATTATCCATTTTATCTCTGGCTAAAAAACCTGTGGATAATAATTTTAAACATGTTCTGGTAAATAAATTACGCTGGCTGGTATTTAAATTCTCAAAATTTTCTAGTATCATACTTCATACCCCCTTATTATTTCAAAATCAGCTAATTTAAATTTAGTGTGGTTAATATATTCGTTTAATGGTTGAATATAATAATCTAGTTCATCTCCGGCATAAACTAATATATAGAGGAGTTTCATAACTGCTTCTTCAGACATATCTCCTTTAATTATCTCTGAAGCTTTTATTGATTTATTTTTAGCAAAGAATTTCATCAAGAAATCACGAATGAGTTCTTCACTGTAATTTTGTTCAAATTCTTTATAAAATTCTTCTTGTATTTTAATTCCTGGTCCACCGTTATTTACAGTGAGAAACTGAGAATCAACTCTTTTATAGAAACCTCTAGGTGTAAATAATGAAGAACTTCCTATTTGATAATAGTTCGCAAGTGTAAATAAAGGTTCAATGTTCGCTAAAGCTTTTTTTGTTCTCTTATTTTTAATTTCGGAGGCTGTATATCGAAGAATCTTAGACAGTTTAGAAATTACATTCTCATCATCAGATAATAAAAATTTAATCTTAGCTATAGTTGAATTTACATAGACTTTATTTTTTTGATCTATTTCATCGATAATATAATTTAAAGAATTATATATATCAATCATATCATCTATTCTTTTATTTGCTTTGATCAAAGCAAGTTCTTTATTATTATGAGTTTTTAACATGAATTCTTTTGCTATTAATTCCATAATAATAGGATCTTGTTGGTAACTCTCTAACTTTTTTATTATTTCTAATTTGTATTTGTTTATATTATCACTTGTTTTAAGTCTTCTATAAGCTCTATCGACTAATTCTACTTTGTAATTCACTAACAATGTAATCAAATCTTTGATTTCGGTATTATCAACTATTGTACGGATATAGTATTTTAAACGAGAATCTAATTTTCTTATTTCTCTTACAAAAGCAGCTGTATTTTTATATACTTGTTCAATAACCATCCCATACTCACCATCTTTATTATTTAACAGTGAATAAACAGTATAAATATATCCTCTAAATTCATGTCCTTCGGCTTCTTCTCCATATATTGAATCATTTCCTATTTCTCTTAATGATTCAATAATAGTAATTGCATAATCTCTAAAATTGATAATTTCATCATAATCATTGTTAATATCAACATCAATCCATTCACATTCTTCAAAGCGTTTCAAGACATAATTTGCGATATCTCTATGCATTATTTCTTGATCAGATTCATCTACTTCAAACTCTTTTTCTAAAGGATTCATTTCAAGGTAATCCATAATCACCTGTTTAGCAAGTGATTTATCTAATCCTAAAATGGACCCTTGTTCATATGCTTTATATACTTCCATTAAACAAGCGATATAAAGAGATTGATTTTTTCCTGATAGTAAGCTAAAAAATTGTTTCGGTATAATGTTTTTTAAGTTCATAATATCACTTCCTAGTTCTTTCTATTATATTTAAAATAACCACCAACTAGCGAGGACAAGGTATTTTCTATCACAACCCAATCCTTTCTAAATGATTTAAGTTCTTTTTTTCCTTTTTGGGTGATTCGATAATAACGTCTGTTCATACCTTTTTTATTCTTACTTGTATATGAAACTATCTTTTCTTCAGCCTTTAATCTTTTTAGAGCTGTATAAAGAGTAGCTTCTGTCAACTGAATATTATGTTCACTAACCGATTCTATTATTTTTGTCATTTCATAACCATAGCTATCAAATTTTGCAAGTATTGACAAAATAATATAATTTGTGAAACCTCTAATATATTCGCCTGAATTTGTCATTATCTCACCTCCTTATATAACGTGTTTATGTATATTGTATTTATGCATAACATGTTTATATTATATCAAATTTCAAATGGTTTGTAAATGACCATTTGAATATTTATATACAATTTTGTATAAAGAGTGTTTTTATAAAATAAAAAAGCCAAAATTGATTGGCTTTTACATTTTAAAACTATCTTTAATTTTATTCCAAAAACTCTTATTTATTTTAGGGGGGTCTTCAATTTTTGCAAGTCTCTCGAAGAGACGTTTTTGTTCTAGGGTTAGTTTAGTTGGAGTTATTACAGAAACGATTACATGTTGGTCACCTTTCACTTTTGTCCTCACATTTGGAGCTCCTTTTCCTTTAATTCGAAATTTTGATCCTGATTGCGTTCCACTTGGTATTTTCAATAATACTTTTCCATAAACTGTAGGAACCTCAATTTCAGTTCCAAGTGCTGCCTGTGAAAATGTTATTGGCACATTGATTACTATATCATCACCTTGTCGAATAAAAGTATTTGATGGTTTAACTTCAAAAATAATATAAAGATCTCCATTAGGTCCACCATTCGCGCCTTTGTTTCCAAAACCTTCTAAGCGTATCTGTTGACCAGTTTCAATACCAGCTGGTACTTTAATTTCAATTTCTTTATTAACTCTTTCTACGCCTTCACCGTTACAATTGCGACATTTTTTTAGAACCTCTTTACCTGTTCCATGACATGTTGGACAAGTCCTACGAGTTTGTGTTCTTCCAAATAGTGTTTGAGTTTCAACAATAATAGTCCCCGTTCCATGGCATTGATGGCAGGCTCTAATATCTTTCTTTGATTCCGCACCTAGGCCATGACATACATGGCATTCATCATAAATAGGTATAGTTTTCTTTTCTTTTTTTCCAAAAATCGATTCTTCGAAAGTGATTACCATTCTACGCTGAATATCAGATCCTTTTCTCGGTTTGTTTCTAGAACCTGATGAAAAACGAGAACTTCCTCCTCCAAAAAAGGAACTGAAAATATCGCTAAAATCAAAATCAGTTTGACCGAAGCCCCCACCATTAAATCCACCAGTTCCATCAAAGGCTTGATGACCAAATTGATCATATTGTGCTCTTTTGGTTTTATCACCTAATATATCATATGCTTCTTGAACTTCTTTAAATTTAGCTTCTGCATTTGTCTCGCTTGATACATCAGGATGATATTTTTTCGCTAATCTACGGTATGCTTTCTTTATTTCATCTTCTGATGCATTCTTGCTAATGCCCAATACTTCATAGTAATCTCTTTTGCTCATATTATCCACCCCTAGACAAAGTTAAATTGCAGAATTGACTGCAATTTAACTTATTACATTTCTTTATAATCCGCATCAATCACATCGTCATCATTATTTTTGTCTGATTCATCTGTTTGCGTATCACTTACATCAGGACCAGGATTAGATTGAGATGCTTGTTGCTCTTTGTATACTCTCTCAGAAAATGCTTGTGCTGTTTTTTCTAATGCAGCTTTAGCTACTTTGATTTCTTCAGCGTTTGTTCCTTGTAAAGCTGTTTCTAATTCTTTAATTTTAGCTTCTGCTTCTTGCTTTTCTATATCAGTTACTTTATCGCCTAAGTCTTCTAATGATTGTTTAGTTACAAAGATTAATTGGTCAGCTTCATTTCTTAAATTAGCTTCATCCCGTTTTTGTTTATCTGCTTCTGCATTTTCTTCTGCTTCTCTAACCATACGTTGAATTTCTTCTTCAGTTAATGAAGTATTTGATTGAATTGTAATTGAATTTTCTTTTCCAGTAGCCACATTTTTGGCTGATACATTTACAATACCATTAGCATCAATATCAAATTTAACTTCGATTTGAGGAACTCCACGTCTTGCTGGTGGAATATCTGTCAATTGAAAATGTCCTAATGTTTTATTATCTCTTGCCATTGGACGTTCACCTTGTAGTACATGAATATCAACTGTAGGTTGATTGTCTTGTGCAGTTGAGAATATTTGAGATTTTGATGTTGGAATTGTTGTGTTGCGTTCTATTAGTTTAGTAAACACACCACCTAGTGTTTCAATACCTAAAGAAAGTGGAGTAACATCTAATAATAATACATCTTTTACATCGCCTTGTAATACACCAGCTTGAATAGCAGCTCCCATAGCCACAACTTCATCTGGGTTAATAGAGCGGTTAGGTTCTTTCTTAAGTATTTTCTTAACTGCTTCTTGAACTGCTGGAATACGTGTAGAGCCACCAACTAATAATACTTCATCTATGTCTTTTGAAGTCATTTTTGCATCACGTAAAGCTCGGTTAACAGGTTCTACTGTTTTTTGAACTAAATCATGAGTTAATTCATTGAATTTGGCTCTTGTTAATTCTTTTTCTAAATGTACAGGACCACCATTACTCATTGAGATAAATGGTAATGAAATTTGTGATTTTGTGATTGAAGATAATTCTTTTTTAGCTTTTTCAGCTGCATCACGTAATCTTTGATATGCCATTTTATCTTTTGACAAATCAATTCCTGTTTCTTTTTTGAATTCAGTAATTAACCATTGAACAATTCTTTGGTCAAAATCATCTCCACCTAAATGATTATTACCACTGGTTGAAATAACTTCAAATGTTCCATCTGATAATTCAAGGATTGAAACATCAAATGTTCCACCACCAAGGTCAAAAACTAATACTGTTTGATCTTTTCCACCTTTATCAATTCCATAAGCTAAAGCCGCAGCTGTTGGTTCGTTGATAATTCTTTTAACTTCAAGCCCAGCAATTTTACCTGCATCTTTAGTTGCTTGTCTTTGAGCATCATTAAAGTATGCTGGCACAGTTATAACTGCTTCTGTAACTTTTCCACCAAGGTAAGCTTCAGCTGATTCCTTTAAGTTTCTTAAAATCATTGCGCTTATTTCTTGTGGTGTATACATTTTACCATTCGCTTTTACTTTTTCTGATGTTCCCATCTTTCTTTTAATCGAATAAATTGTATTCGGATTTGTTATTACTTGTCTTTTTGCAACTTCTCCCACTTGTGTTTCATTATCTTTAAATGCAACAACTGATGGGGTTGTTCTGTTTCCATCTAAGTTTGGAATAACTTTTGCTTCTTTACCTTCCATTACTGCTACACATGAGTTTGTAGTACCTAAATCAATACCTATAATTTTCATATTTAATCACCCTTTCTTATTCCTTATTCTCTTCATTTTTTTCTTCATTATTTTCTTCATTATTTTCTTCTTCAAAATCTTTTTCTTCTTTTGGTTTAATATTAATAACAACCATACTTGGTCTTAATATTCTATCTTTAAATAAATACCCCTTTTTTCTTACTTGTAAAACAGTATTTTCAGGTTTTTCGGGATCATATTCAATATCCACAGCTTCCTGTTTTGTAGGATCAAAAGCATCTCCCACCTTTGTATCTATAACTGAAACTCCTTCATCTTTCATTGCATTAAAGATCATTTCGTCAATCATCTTAAATCCATAGAGGAAATTTTTAAGATTTTTATCATCGGTATCCATATTTAATGCTTGATTAAATATTTCAATTGAATCAATCAATCTATTCGCCAACGAGAATCCTGCATATTTTCTTTCTTTTTTTAAGTCTTCATTTACTCTTTTTTTATAGTTTTCCATTTCTGCTAGATTTCTAAAATATTTCTCTTTTAACTCTTCTAATTCATCCTGAATTTCTAACAATAATTCTTCAGATGTTGGTTTCTTTTTCTTTTTATTTTTTTTACTTTTTGTTTTAGAAGTGTTTTCTACTTTAATTTCTTTTTCCTTTGTTTCTTGTTTTACTTCTTCTTTTTTAATCTCTTCCTTCTTTTCTGGCGCTTTTCTTGTATTTTCAGCGCCTAATCCTTTATCAAGTTCTTCATTCATAGCATTTACTCCTCTTCATATAATTTAGCAATATGGTTAGCTATATATTTAATTAACGGTATAACTCTTCTATAATCCATTCTCTTTGGACCAACAAGTGAAATTGTTCCTTTTTCTCCATCATGCGTATTATATGTAGAAGAAATAACAGTACAATCACTCATAGAAGTAATTTTATTTTCGCTACCTATTTTAACAGAAATACCTTCTTCATCTTGTTCAACGATTTTAAATATTTCATTATTTTCAATTGTTGAAATAAATTCTCTTAATTTTTCTATATCATTAAACTCAGGTTGATATAACATATTGCTTGAACCCGTTAAATAATATCTTGATTGGGCAAATCTTGAGAACGCTTCAATAAATGAATCAACTATTGTTTCGCGATATTTTAATAGTTCTCTAATATGACTGTGTTGGATTTCATAATGCAATTTTTCTGATACTTTAGAAATCGGTGTATCAACCAACATTTCATTTAAGAGATCTATAACCTTAGAAAGTTCAGCTTGATTCATATCTTCAGATATATTTATCTGTTTTGATTCAACATGCCCAAAATTTGTAATTACTAAAATTAATGCTTGATGTGTTGTAAGTGGGACTAATTGAATCTTTTTAACTTTAGAATGATATGCATTAGGTCCAAGTGCTATAGCCGTACAATTAGTTGCTTCTGATAATAGATTAATTGCCTCATGGATAATTTCATCTCTATCCATACCTTTATTAAATATTTGGTCAAATTCAAAATACCCATCAGTTTCCTCGTCTAGATTTTTAATTATATTCTCTATATAATAACGATATCCTTGTTCAGAAGGAATCCTTCCAGATGAAGTATGAGTTTTTTCTATATAACCTAAATCTTCTAAAATACTCATTTCATTTCGAATAGTCGCAGAAGAAACTTTTAATATATCAGCTAATATTTTCGAACCAATTGGCTCAGCGGATTTTACATATTCATCAACAATAAGTTTTAGTATAATTGTTTGTCGCTTAGTCAATTAAATCACCCCTTTAGCACTCCGTTATTATGATTGCTAAATGTATTATACTGAAACTTGTTAGCAATGTCAAGGATTGAGTGCTAATTTTTTTAATTTTTTTTTGAATTCTTAAAAAAAGAGTCTACGACTCTTTTATTTTATATAAGGATTAACTCTTTTTACATCTTTCCATTTACTATATCTTCCATGTCCCGGATAAATAATTGTTTGATTGCTTAACTTTTTCTTTAAATATTCTAATGATTTTTGCATATCACTTGAATTTCCTGAAAATAAATCTGTTCTTCCTATACTATCAATAAAAATCGTGTCTCCTGAAAAAAACCATTGATTATATTTAATACAGATAGAACCCTTCGTGTGTCCAGGAGTTAAAATTAATTTAAAACTTTCATTAAAAAAAGTAAGTTCTTCTTTATCTTTAATTGACACAATTTCAATATCTTTGGGAAAATTAAATTTGGCCCCAAAGGCATTAGCATAATTTTTAGTATTATCTTTTAATAGATCAATATCTATATTCGATATATATACTTTAAACCGGTATTTTTCTGCTAATTTTTGAATATCTCTTATATGATCAAAATGTCCATGTGTTAATAAGATAAAGTTTAAATC
>CAZSZZ010000041.1:0-9737 GCA_964611005.1 uncultured Candidatus Izemoplasmatales bacterium
AATATAACGAATATGCTTTTAATAAAGTAGATGTTGATGAATTCGTTAAAAAAGAGGTTTTTGATGAAACTATTATTCTTAAATGTCTTAATTGTGGTTTCCAGGAAGAAGCTGATTACGATATTGTTTCTGAATGTTGGAATGAGTTTTAAAGTGACTACCCTGAATCTTACTGTCCTATCCTAAATATAATAAACCTGATATTGTTCCTTTAGATGTGTTTAATCGCATTAAAGGTTTAAAATAGATTTTATACTCATATTTCTTAGCCTACTCTTGTAGGCTTTTTCTAGTTTTTCTTTATTTCCGTTTTTCAAATTCAATTTTTTATTATATAAAAAACCGCGTCTTCAAGGCGCGGTTTTTCGTCTTTACCTATAAGGCCGGTTACTGGCAGCATCGATTTCGGTGCTTTTTTATTTTTCCATCGCAAATTTTAATGTCGCTTGGCAAGCAATTTCCCCATCAACTGTAGCTACACATTCAGCTAGCCCTAACAATCCTTTACGTTTAATTACTTTAGATTCTAATCTTAGAACATCACCAGGTATAACTTTACGTTTAAACTTACATTTATCTATTCCAGCAAAAAAAACAAGTTTCCCTTTGTTTTCTTCTAAAGAAAGAATTACAACAGCTCCTGTTTGAGCCAAGGCTTCAACTATTAAAACACCTGGCATAATATGATTTTTAGGGAAATGGCCACTGAAAAAATAGTCATTTACAGTTACATTTTTAATTGCTATTCCCTCAACGCCTGGCTCTAAATCTATTACTTTGTCTATTAATAAAAACGGAGGCCTATGTGGTATTATTTCTTGAATTTGATTACTATTTAACATAAATTACTCTCCTTTATATTTTTTAAAAACAATTGTTGCATTGTGGCCGCCAAAACCAAGACTGTTACTTATAGCAACATCATTTTTTTTATAAATACCTTTATTTAAAGTATAATTTAAATCACATAATGGATCTAATTCTTTAACATTAATAGTTGGTGGAATAAAATCTTCCTTAGTGCTTAATAATGTAAAAATAGCTTCAACAGCACCTGTTGCCCCTAACATATGCCCTGTCATTGATTTTGTACTAGAAATATTTAATTTATAAGCATGATTACCAAAAGCATTTTTAATCGCCATTGTCTCAGTTTTATCATTTAAAGGTGTTGAAGTTCCATGTGCATTAATATAAATCACATCTTCAGGTTGAAGAGAGCCATCAGCTAAAGCCAATAACATGGATCTTTTAGCACCATCACCTTCAGGATCTGGACTTGTTATATGCATTGCATCAGAAGTAGCTCCATATCCAACAATTTCAGCGTATATTTTTGCGCCTCTTTTTTTTGCGGATTCTAACTCTTCTAATATAAGAGTTCCTGCTCCTTCTCCCATAACAAAACCACTACGGTTAACATCAAATGGGATACTAGCGCGGCTTATGTCCTTACCTTTATATAATGCTTGCATAACACTAAATCCCCACATTGATAATGGAATAACACTAGCTTCAGATCCTCCAGAAACAACTACATCTAGATATCCATCACGTATTGCATGAAATGCTTCACCTATACTATTAGTAGAACTTGCACAAGCTGTTACATAGGACAAAACCGGACCTTTAATACTATGTTTAATTGCTATATTTCCGGCTGCAATATTAATAATTGTACTTGGAATAAAATAAGGACTTAATCTATTATATCCTCTTTTTAAAGCCTTTTCGTTTTGATTAACAATCATCTCTAATCCACCTATTCCACTTGCATAATAAACTCCTACCCGATCTGGGTTGTACTCAGAAAAGTCTATTTTACTATCATCTATTGCTTCATCTGAAGCAATCATTGCAAATTGGACAAAACGATCCATTCTCTTTAATTGTTTTCTGTCAAAATAATCTTCAAAATTAAAGTCTTTTATTTCCGCAGCTACTGAAACATCATCATTAGAAGCATCGTATCTAGTTATATAATTAATTCCACAAACTCCGTTTTTTACATTATTCCATGATGTCTTTACATCATTTCCAATTGGGTTAATTGTTCCTATTCCAGTTATTACAACTCTTCTCATATTCCCTCCTTTTTTTAAATCATTCCGCCATTAACGTTTATTACTTGTCCAGTAATATATCTTGCCTGATTACTGGCTAAAAACAAACAAATATTTGCAACATCTTCTGTTGAACCAAATTTTTTTAATGGTATTTGATTTAAATATTGATTTTTTATATCTTCTGGTAATTTATCCGTCATTTCTGTTTTTATAAATCCAGGGGCAACTGCATTTACACGAATGTTTCTACTACCAAATTCCTTAGCTAAACTTTTTGTTAAACCAATTATACCGGCTTTAGAAGCAACATAATTTGTTTGCCCTGGATTTCCAATTATTCCGACTACACTAGTTATATTAATTATAGATCCACTTTTGTTTTTCAAAAAATGTCTTGTAATGTTTTTACACATATTCCAAGTTCCCTTTAAGTTTACACTAATTACTTTATCAAAATCTGATTCCGACATTCTTAACATTAAATTATCTTTAGTGATTCCTGAATTATTAATAAGAATATCAATTTTTCCAAATGATTCTATTGCTTTATCAATCAACATTTTCGATTCATTAAAATTAGAAACATCAGCCTTAATAGATAATGAATTACCTCCAGATTTATTTATTTCTTCAGATAATAATAAAGCTTGTTTTTCTGAAGAAACATAATTTATAATCACATTAGCTCCGCTTTTAGCGAAAGCTCTTGCTATAGCCATTCCAATTCCTCTGGAACTTCCTGTAATTAATACCGTTTTATTTTTAAATGAGTACATTTTATACCTCCAACTTAGTTAAAGCATTTTGTAAAGATTTTAAATCTTCTACATTTAATACTGTAACATTTCTATTTATTTTTTTTACTAGACCACAAAGTGTTTTTTTAGGACCTATTTCTATGAAGGTATTAATACCATCTTTAATTAATACTTCTATAGATTGATAAAATAACACACTATTAGTAATCTGTAAAACCATCATTTCTTTAATATTATCTCTATAATAATCACCAGTTACATTAACTATTAATTTTTTCTTTGGTTCTTGAAAATTAATACTATCTAAATAATTTTCAAAATCAATAGCCGCTTGATCCATCAACCGAGAATGAAATGCTCCACTTGTTTTTAATGGAATTACTCTTTTCGCACCAGCTTCTTTAGCTAAATCACTTAGTTGGTCTATAGCTTCTGGCTTTCCACTAATAACTAATTGATCATATGTATTATAATTAGCAATTGTAGCATATCCTTTTACCTTAGATATTAGTGATTCAAGAATTTCTGAATTTAATCCTAATACTGCGCTCATCTTTCCAGGATTCTTAGAAGCTGTAAGATTCATAAACTTTCCACGACATTGTACTACTTTTAACCCTGTAGAAAAATCAAAAACTTCATTATGTAAATACGCTCCGTATTCCCCAAGACTAAGACCTAAACTATAATTGCTATTTATATTATATTCTTTCAATATTTCTAAAATAGCTTGATAGAAAACAAACATAGCAACCTGTGTATATTTTGTATCATTAAGTTTTATTTCATCACTAAACATGATGTTTTTGATATTATACCCTAATATCTTATTAGCTTCATCAAAAACATCTCTGACTATTCCATATGCCTCATAAAGATCTTGTCCCATACCAAGATATTGAGAACCTTGTCCGGAAAACATAAAAGCTATTTTCATTTAATAATTCCTTTAGCCACTAAACTATTTTCAAATATATCTTCTAAGATTTCTTTAACACTACGTATTTCCTTTACTAATCCAGCAGATTGTCCAGCCATAAAGCTTCCACCATCTAAATCTCCATCAAAAACAGCCTTGCTTAAAGAGCCTAAAGTTAATTTCTCTAATTCTTCAAGATTTGTATCTCCATATTTTGTTAGATTTAAATATTCTCTTGCCATTTTATTTTTTAATACTCTTACCGGAGCTCCCGTTTGTCTACCGGTAACTACTGTATCTGTATCTTTTGCTTTTATAATTTTATTTTTATAGTTTTCATGGATTGGGCATTCATAACTAGCTAACAAAACAGTACCAATTTGCACGCCTTTTGCGCCTAATACAAAAGCTGCATCTAATCCTCTATGATCAGCAATTCCTCCAGCTGCAATTATAGGTATACTAACTGCATCAACCACTTGAGGAACTAAGGTCATAGTGGTTATTTCTCCGATATGTCCTCCAGCTTCTGTACCTTCAACAATTAAGGCATCGGCTCCAAATCGTTCTAGTCTTCTAGCAAAAGCAACACTAGGAACAACAGGTATAACTTTAATACCTGCTTCTTTCCATTTTTTCATATATACCCCCGGATTACCAGCTCCAGTTGTGACTACTTCGACTTTTTCTTCTATTACTATATCACTTATATCTTTTGCATATGTACTCATTAGCATAATATTTACACCAAATGGTTTGTTAGTAAGTTTTTTAGTTTTTCGAATTTCTTCACGGACTCTTTTTCCATCCCATCCTCCTGAAGCTATTAATCCTAATCCTCCAGCATTACTAACAGCAGCTACCAATTGATGTGTAGCAATGTTTGCCATTCCACCTTGAATAATTGGGTACTTAATATTTAACAAATCTCTAATATCCATTTGTATCTCTCCTATAACGTAATTAGGGCTCCACCCCATGTTAATCCACCGCCAAAAGCAACTGTAATAAATTTATCGCCCTTTTTTAAAAATTTTAATTTAATTGCTTCATCAATCGCTATTGGAACACTTGCGGCCGAAGTATTTCCATATTTATCAATATTTAAAAATATTTTATCTTTATCTATACCTAAGTCATTAGCTGATTTATCTATAATACGCTTATTAGCTTGATGAACTACAAAATAATCTAAATCTTTTATAGATAAATCATTTCTTTTTAATAACTTTCTAATAGTTTTAGGCATAATTCTCGTAGCGAATTTAAAAACTTCACTACCTTTCATATGAATATGATCTTGAGAACTAATTGCATTTACTTCTGGATTTTTAATATCAGGGTTCTTACAATATAATAACATTTTTGTATCTCCCTCTACACCTGTTATTATATCTTTGATATTGTTTTCTTTGCTTTCTGAGATAATCATAGCACCAGCTCCATCTCCAAATAAAACGCAAGTATTTCTATCTCTCCAATCAGTTAATCTAGTTAAAGTTTCAGCACCAATAATAAGTGCATTATGGTAGTTACCACTCGTTATCATTTTATCAGCTATTTGCATAGCATATAAAAACCCACTACAAGCAGCATTTATATCAAAGGCTGTAACATCTGAAATATTTAATTTTGCTTGTAATAATTGTGAAACTCCTGGAAAAGCATAATCACTCGTCACAGTAGCAACAATAATTAAATCTATTAGATTTTTATCAATTTTAGCTGATTTAATAGCTTCAATTGAAGCTTTATATGCTAAATCTAATGTTGATTCATCAGTTACAATACGTCTCTCTAAAATACCCGTTCTAGAGCGAATCCATTTATCGCTAGTATCAACAAAAGCTTTTAAGTCATTATTAGTTAAGATTTTTTTTGGAACATAACTACCTGTCCCAGCTATTTTTGTAAAATTCATCTCTTTATACCTCCAAGATTTTTATAGTTAAACCTTTGTAAAAACCCATAACTTCGTATTTTTCTATTTTTTAAATAATGGAGTTCAGCGGAACTTAATTTTATCAATTTATAATATTCTTCTAAAATTGCATTTTTAGTGTCACCAAAAACCTTTTCTTTATCAAAATGAGCACCACCATATGGTTCCTTAATAATTCTATCAATAATTGAAAATTCTTCTAGATCATAAGATGTTAATTTCATTACTTCCGCTGCTTTAGGAGCTAAACTTGAATCCTTCCATAGTATACTAGCATAGCCTTCAGGGCTTAATATTGAATATATTGCATTTTCAAGCATTAATATTCTATTAGCAACTCCGAGCGCTAATGCTCCACCACTTCCACCTTCTCCTACAATAACAGATATAATAGGGACAGTAAATTCACTCATCGATTTTATATTTTCAGCTATAGCAAACCCTTGACCTCTTTCTTCAGCACCAATACCTGGATATGCTCCAGGTGTATCTATTAACGTTAAAATTGGACGCTTGAATTTTTCAGCCTGTTTCATCAAACGCAAAGATTTGCGATATCCTTCAGGGTGAGGCATAGCAAAATTGCGTTCTATGTTTTCTTCTAATGTCTTCCCTTTTTGGTGAGCAATAATAGTAAACACTATTCCATTAATTCTACCTATTCCTCCAATAATACTTGAGTCATCTCGGTATAATCTATCTCCATGAAATTCTATGAAATCAGGTGACATATACTTTATAAAATCTAAAGCTTTTGGTCTTGATTGATGTCTTGCAAGCAAAACTCTATCCCACGCGCTTAATTTACTCATTTCAATTTCTTTATATCTTCTAATTTCTTTTTTGATTTTTTTTATTGTTTCACTATCGCCTAAAGATTCTATCTGTTTCTCTAATTCTTTTACTTTTCGTTCTTTAGCTAGTATATCCATGTTATGCCCTCCTATTATGAAAAGCTAATAAAAGTGATAGTGTGCGTTTTAAATCTCTTCTATTTACAACTTTGTCAATAAATCCTTTTTTTTCCAAAAATTCTGATGTCTGAAATCCTTCAGGTAATTTTTGGTTGATAGTTTGTTTAATAACTCTTGGACCTGCAAAACCTATTAAAGCTCCTGGTTCAGCTAATATAATATCTCCTAAAGTCGCAAAACTAGCTGTAACCCCTCCTGTTGTAGGGTGCGTTAGTACACTTATATATAAAAGGCCCATTTTATTATGTTTAGCTACCGCAGAACTTGTTTTTGCCATTTGCATTAAGCTAAAAATACCTTCTTGCATTCTAGCTCCTCCAGAGGCGGTAAAAATGATAATAGGTATTTTTTTATAAATTGAATATTCAAAACTTTTCGTTACTTTTTCACCAACCACAGAACCCATACTACCCATCAAAAAATAGCTATCCATAACTCCGATAACACATTCTTGACCAAAAATTTGTCCATACCCATATATATAAGCATCATCCAAATTTGTGGCTTTTTTATATTTAGTAATTTTTTCTTCATAACCATCTTGAAAAAGAGGATTTAGTGTTATATACCCTAATCCCTTTTCTACAAAAGTATCTTCATCTACTATATAGCGAATGCGATCAATTGCGCGCATTCTAAAGTGATATCCACAATGTTTACAAATATAATCATTTTTTATATTAGAGTTTCTTTTTACTGAGCGATTACATTTAGGACATTTTTCATAAAGCCCAACAGGTACATCCATTTTTTGCGCTTTTAAATATGGACTTTCTTCACGAAATTTTTTTAAATCATTTTTAAGTTTTTTTCTTTTATTCAGAGTTTTTGATATATTATTCATATTCTTTATACTCCAACAATGAATCGATTTTTTTCTTAACAAAAGAGGTATCAAAATTACCCTTTATGTAATCGTGATCATTCATTATTATATATAAAAATGTCTGATTTGTGTCTGGGCCTTCTACTACTAACTCCTCAAGTGTTGCGCACATTTTTCTAATAGCTTCCGCTCTATCTTCTCCGTATACAATAATTTTTCCTATCATGGAATCATAAAATGGTTGAATTTCATAATCCGTATATATATAACTATCAAATCTTATACCGTTTCCTGAAGGAATATGAATTAAATTAATTTTTCCAGGACTAGGCCTAAAATTATTTTTAGGATTTTCTGCATTTAATCGGCACTCAATACTATGTCCTTTAAGTATTATATCCTTTTGCGAAAAACTTAATTTTTCACCTGCAGCTATTTTTATCTGTTCTTTAACAATATCAACACCAGTAATCATTTCAGTAATAGGATGTTCAACTTGAATTCTGGTGTTCATTTCAATAAAATAAAATTCATTACCTGAAACTAAAAATTCTATAGTACCTGCATTTTCATAATTTACTGCCTTACAAATTTTAACAGCTGCTTTTCCCATCTTTTCTCTAAGTGCAGATGATATTCTACTTGGGGCTTCTTCAATTATTTTTTGATTACGACGTTGAATACTACAATCTCGTTCGCCTAAATAAGTAGTATTGCCATATTTATCTGCAAGCATTTGAAATTCTATATGTTTTGGATTCCTCATATATTTTTCTAAATACATTGTACTATCGCCAAAAATGCTTTCTGCCTCATTTTTAGCGACTTCATATGCATTAACAAATTCTTTTGCATTATGTGCTATTCTCATTCCTCTACCACCGCCACCAGCAGAGGCTTTAATTAAAATAGGAAATCCAATCTTTTCAGCGATTTTTTTAGCTTCCTCCAAATTAGCGACACTTCCATCGCTCCCTGGAACTACTGGAACTCCAGCATTCATTACCATCTCTCTCGCCTTAGATTTATTTCCCATCTGTTTTATTGAATTGCTTTTTGGACCAATAAAAGTAATCCCAACTTCTTCACATAGCTCTACAAAATCACTATTTTCACTTAAAAACCCGAATCCGGGATGTATTGCTTCAGCTCCTTTGCTAATTGCTGCAGTAATAATATTTTCCATATTTAAATAAGATTCACTGCTTAAAGCCCCGCCTATACATACACTTTCATCAGCTAATTGAACATGTAAACTTTCTTTATCAACATCACTATATACAGCCACTGTTTCAATTCCCATATGTTTACAAGTTCTAATAATTCTAACTGCTATTTCACCCCTATTAGCTACTAATATCTTTTGAAACATTATTCTTCTATTTCCATGACAACCTGACCATATTCAACCATAGTTGCATTTTTGACATTAATTTTTTTTACCACGCCAGAAACAGGAGCTAATATTTCATTCATTACTTTCATAGCTTCGACAATGAATAAAACATCTCCTTTATCTACATGTTGATTTTCTTCAACAAAAGAATCACTATCAGGCGATGGTGAATCATAAAATATTCCTACTAATGGGGCAACAACTGGAATATATTCTTTTTCCAATGATTTATCATGCTTTAACAATTTATCACTATAATCTGCTTGAGCAGTAACTGGAGAATAAGGGTCCTGACTCTTTTTCTCCAATTTTACTGTAAAATCTTTTTCTATTATTTCGAGTTTATGAATCGATGATTCTTCAAACTCTTTCATGATATTTTTCAACTGTCTTAAGTCCATAGAAATCTCCTTTAAATGTCGAGATACTCATAATAACACTTAAAACTAATTTATTTTAGAATGCCATTAAGATAATCAAATATTTGACCAACTGTTTTGAATGATTGAGCTACTTCATCTTCAATAGTAATATCGAATTCATCTTCAATTGCCATAATTAGTTCAACAGCATCTAAAGAATCAGCTCCAAGATCAGTAACCAAATCAGCTTCCATAGTAACTTCTTCTTTTTCAACGCCTAATCCTTCAACGATTAGATCTTGTAATTTTTCGAAATCCATTTTGTCCTCCTATTTATTTAAAATCTTATTAATTTTACCACCTTTTTTTAATAAAGTCAAATTGTTTTGAAATTCAAATGATTTGAAGTTCAATCATTTGAATTTAATTTATGTAAATTCATTTTTAAAGAATAATTTTATTACTTATAATATATAAGTATTCATTGTTAAATG
>CAZSZZ010000042.1:0-9724 GCA_964611005.1 uncultured Candidatus Izemoplasmatales bacterium
AATGCAGAAAAAAGATTTCAAAGATGATATAAATATAGAACCAATATTTTCTGAAATTACAATTAAAGATTTTGCGAAAAATGATATTAGGGCAGGTAAAATATTAGAAGCTAAAAAACATAATAATGCTTCTAAGTTATTAGTGATGAAAATTGATACTGGAGATAAGATTCGAAATATTGTTTCAGGAATAGCTGAGTTTTATAAACCTGAGGATTTAATTGGAAAAACAGTATTAGTAATTGTAAATTTAAAACCGGTTAAAATAAGAGGAGAATTATCCGAAGGTATGATTCTAGCCGGCGAAAATTCACAAAAAGAATTAGTAATTATACAGGTATCTGACCGATTAAACCCAGGTGCTAAAATCTCTTAAAAAAATTTAATGGTGTCAAAAGAAATTTGTTGACATAGAACATGTTAAATGATATGATAATTAAGGTACATTTTTATTTTATAACCCACAAGCCTTTTTAATACATAAGGAGGTATAAAATGAAAACATTTATGGCAAATAATGAAACAATCAAACGCAAATGGTTTGTTGTTGATGCAGCTGGAAAGAGACTTGGCCGTTTAGCTACTGAAGTAGCTACAGTAATAAGAGGAAAACATAAACCTACATATACACCTCATGTGGATTGTGGAGATTATGTTATCGTTATTAATGCTGATAAAATCGAATTAACAGGAAATAAATGGAACAAGAAAATATACTATACACATTCAAATTATCCTGGTGGTTTGAAAGAAAAAACAGCTAAAGTTATGATGCAAGAAAAACCAACAAGAATGGTTGAACTTGCAGTTAAAGGAATGTTACCAAAAGGTAAATTAGGAAATCAAATGTACAAAAAACTATTCGTTTATGCAGGAGAAAATCATAAACATCAGGCACAAAAGCCTGAAATTATGGAATTGAAAGGATAAGGAGAGAGTATGGCTAAATCAGTAATGTATCGTGGAACTGGTAGAAGAAAATCAGCAGTTGCACGTGTAATACTTAGACCAGGCAATGGTAAAATCACAGTTAATGGTCGTGATTTTGAAGAATACATCCCTTCATCATTAGCGAGATTAGATGTTTCTCAGCCTTTAGTTTTAACTGCGAACGAAAACACATTTGATATTTCTGTAAATGTACTTGGCGGTGGGCTTATTGGCCAAGCTGGAGCGATTCGTTTAGGAATCACAAGAGCTTTGTTAGAAGTTAACCCTGAGTATAGAAAAGTTCTTAAAGTAGCTGGATTAATTACAAGAGACCCTCGTGTTAAAGAACGTAAAAAATATGGTCTTAAAAAAGCACGTAGAGCACCACAATTTAGTAAACGTTAATATGCCAATTGAAAAACATAGGACCCCACATCCTATGTTTTTTTTAATGTCTTTGTTATTTAATTGCTAAAAAGCATAATATATATTATTATAATGCTGTTTTTGTAGTAATATTATGTTGGCTAAATTATTCTACTAATATTAACATACTGTTAAACTTATGATAGAATGATAATCTCAAAGTAGTTATGAAAAAATATATAAGAAAGGAATATATAATTAATTCAAGAAAAATTAATTATAAAAAATGTATATGAAAAAAGGATATATGGTCTTTGTTTTAATGATTTTTGCGGAATTTCTCTATTCATTTTTCTTAATAATAGGATTACATATTTCCTCGTTATCAATTCTAATTAAAAATAATATTGCCATATATATTATATTAAGTATTATTTGGTTAATCTCTCTTTTACTAATTATTAAAGTATTATTAAAGCCAGAATATGCATATAATAAAAGCCATTGGATTTTAATTCTGTTATTGAATCCCTTTGTTGGGGTTGTGTTATATTATATTTTTGCTAGAGATTATCAAATCAAACGCTTGACTAAATATCGCCCTTTGATTGCATCTAAAGCTTTTTTAGGTTTAGAAGAAAGAACTAGTCCGGATTTATCTAAATCAAAATATTCTCATATATTTAAATTTATCCACAAAACAACTGGACGTACAATTTATCAAAATGATACTTATATGGAAGTTTTAAATAATGGTGATGTATTTTTCCCTCGTTTAGAAAAGGAATTAAAACGAGCTAAAAAATATATTTTAATGGAATTTTATATAATAAAAACAGATAATATTGGGACAAAAATACTAAATATTCTAAAAGAAAAAGCACAAAAAGGATTAGATGTATATTTAATTTATGACTATATGGGGTCAAGTAAATATTTAGATAAATCGTATATTAAATCACTAGAGAAAGCTGGTGTTAATATAGGTGTATTTGATCCTCAATCATTATCAATATTTAATTCTAATCTTAATTTTAGAAATCACCGAAAGGCAATTATTATCGATGGTGATATCGGATTTGTCGGAGGTATGAATTTAGGCGATGAATATAATCATCAAAATAAAGATTTTGGTTTTTGGAGAGACACACATGTTATTTTAAAGGGAAATGGTGTTTCAAGTATTCAAAATGTATTCATTAAAGATTGGTATTATATAACTAATAATGTTATTGACAAGCCTTTAGATAAAACTGTTGAAAATTACGAAGGAATTATTACTGTAATAGAATCAGGGCCTGATTTTGAAAACAGTTTAATTAGAGATGTTTATTATTCAATGATGCATACTGCAAGAAAGAGTATTAAAATTGTGACTCCGTATTTAATCATAGAATCTGAATTAATGATAGCTATTAAAATAGCTGCTAAATATGGGGTTAAAATAGAATTATTAGTTCCAGGAAAACATGATTATAAGGCAGTTGGTTTTGCGACTGAATCATATTACGAACAATTATTGAATTTAGGAGTCAAGATATATGAATATACCAATCATTTTGTACATTCTAAAATACTAATAATTGATGATGAATTAGCTTCGATTGGGTCTGTTAATTTTGACCCTAGAAGTTTTCATTTAAACTTTGAAGTAACGACTATTTTTGAAAATGAATCTGTAAAATATGTAGTTGAAAGTTTTAATAAGGACCTAAAAAAATCTAATGAAATAAAATTAGAAGAATGGAAAAAAAGAAGTATAATCACACGGATTATTCAAGGATTATTTAATCTTTTTAGTCCAATATTTTAAGGGAGGCTTTTATGGAATTGTCTGAAATACTATCTTTAATTGTATTAGGATTATCACTAATTATAGTGGTTCTTTTAATACTAATTTTAATGAAAAATAGTAATAATTTAAATAGTTATAAATTCGAAGATTCAATAATTGATAAAGTTAAATCTGTAGAAACATCAATTAATAAAAGCATTTATAAATCGATGTTAGATTTTAATAATGGAGTAAATGAGCAACTAAGAAAACAAGGAGAAATGTCGAGTGAAAACATATCTTCGTTTCGGATAAATGTTAATAAAGAATTATCTGAATTTCAAAATAAAATTACCGAAAATTTAGAAAAAGATTTTACTTCATTTAATCAAAACGTTGAGAAAAGAATGTCCGAAATTAACAGTAAAGTAGAACAGAGATTAAGTAGAGGATTTCATGATACTAACGAAACTTTTATTAAAATCGCGGAGAGAGTACAGGTTATCGATGATGCTCAAAAGAAAATTCAAAGTTTATCTGAGGAAATGATTAGTTTAAAAGATATTTTATCTAATAATCAAGAAAGAGGACATTTTGGAGAATTTCAACTAAATCAATTATTAAGAAGTATCTTTGGGGAAAATAAAAAACTTTATAATATCCAATATACATTCAAAAATTATAAATCTGGGCCAGTAAGAGCCGACGCGGTTATCTTTTTGCCTGAACCTATGAATATGATAGCGATTGACTCTAAATTTCCTTTCTCCTCATATTCAAAACTTATTAATAATAAAGATATAACCAAACAAGAAGAAGCAAAATTAAAAAGTGATTTTGGTAAGGAAGTGAAATTGCATATTACAGAAATTGCAAAAAAATATATTATTCCAGGTGTAACAACAGAATATGCAATTATGTTTGTGCCAAGCGATGGAATATTAGCTTTTTTGCATAATGATTTAATAAATGTAATAGAATATGCAAGAAGTAAAAATGTTTCAATTGTATCACCTACTACATTAATTCCACTTTTATCCTCATTCCAAACTATAATTATTAACTATGAATACAATAAGCATACCAAAGAAATTATTAATCAATTAAGGAAAATAAAAAAAGATTTTCGTATTTTTGGTGAAGAATGGGCTAAACTTAATCGTACAATTGATACATTAAGAAAAGATGGTGAAAAAATGGATAGTAGAGTTAAAAAAATCTCTAGTAAATTTCAAAAAATTGATAAAGCAAGTTTTGTTGATGAAACAAAAGATAATATTAAAATATTAAATAACAAATAGCCGCAAAATCTCTTTATAAAGTTGCATTTTAATTTTAGATATTGTATAATATAATCTAATAATAGGTAAAGGAGATTTTTAATGAACGGTACAGTAAAATGGTTTAACGCAGAAAAAGGCTATGGATTTATTACCGACGAGGAAGGAAACGATATTTTTGCACATTACTCAGCTATTGAAGGCGATGGATATCGTGCTTTAGAAGAAGGACAAGCTGTCAGCTTTACAGTTGTAGAAGGCGATAGAGGTCCTCAGGCTGCTAATATAGTAAAATTGTAGGAAAAACTGTAAGTTAAACAAAACTGGGATGCATTGCATCCCTTTTATTTGCCTTATATTCTATTAAAACTGCTTGAAAATACTACTGTATTACAATATAATAATGTATGTTTCATAGAAAGGACTTAATTATATGAAAATTTATAACTCATACACGGATTCAATTGAAGAATTTAAAACAAAACATCCTAATCAAGTAAATATGTATGTTTGCGGCCCTACAGTTTATAATTTTATTCATATTGGTAATGCCCGTCCTGCAGTATTTTTTGATACAGTAAGACGATATTTTGAAAGTGAGAATTATCAAGTTAATTTTGTATCTAATTTTACTGATGTTGATGATAAAATTATAAAAAAAGCATTTGAAGAAAATAAACCCGAATTAGAAATAAGTAGTTTTTACATTAATGCGTTTTTAAATGATTTAGAATCATTAAACTGTAAGACAGATTATACTAAACCTAAGGTTACTGAATATATGGAACAGATTATAAAATATATATCTAATTTAGTTGATAAAGGTTTTGCTTATAAAATTAATGGAGATGTATATTTTAGAGTAACAAAAATAAAAGAATACGGGGCTTTAAGCAATAGAAAAATAGATGATTTGATTTCTGGAAGTAGAGTAGATATTAATGATGATAAAGAAAATCCATTAGATTTTACTTTGTGGAAACAAACAAAAGAAGGTTTAAACTTTGATTCTCCTTTTTCAAAAGGTAGACCAGGGTGGCATACAGAATGTGTTGTAATGATTGACAGTATTTTTGGAGAAGAGATTGATATACATGGAGGAGGTTCAGACTTAAAATTTCCTCATCACGAAAATGAAATAGCTCAAGGTAGAGCTTCTCATAATCATCGCGTTGCGCGATATTGGATGCACAACGGAAGATTAAATATGAAAAACACAAAAATGAGTAAAAGTCTTGGAAATGTTATTTTAGTTAAAGATGTTTCAGAAAAAATGCCGCTTAGATATTTCTTATTAAGCACACACTATAGAACGCCATTAAGGTATAGTGAAGATGTTTTTTCAATGTATATTAAAGAATGGGAAAAACTTGAAAAAACATATAAATCACTTTTTTTAAAATTAGATATCATAAATGAGATTGATCCTAATATAGTTTTAACTGATGAACGAATTATTCAAGAAGTCAATTCATTTAAAGAAGCGATGAATAATGATTTTAATACCGCTAATGCAATTACATCACTTCAAGCTTTATTAAAATTAACGAATATCACACTTAGACAAAAAAATAATAATGATATTCTAAATCAACTTCTAAAAGCTTTAAATTATATGTGTGATATTTTGGGATTTGAATTAGTTGTAGTTAAGATTTCAGATGAAGATAGAAGCACTTACCAAAAATGGCAAAACGCTCGCAAGAATAAAGATTTTAAATTAGCTGATCAATACCGAGAAATATTGATAGAAAAAGAAATTTTATGATTCAATATAATGGATTAACGCTCGCATATATTGGCGATGCTTATTATGAATTAGCAGTTAGAAATTATCTGTTAGATAAGCGGATTACAAAAGTGAATGATTTACATAAAAATGCTATATTATATACAAATGCTAATTCTCAGGCTAAAGCAGCTAGAGAGCTAATTAAAAAATTTTATTCGGATGAAGAGATTTCTATTTATAAAAGGGGTAGAAATGCCAATGCAACTCATAAACCTAAAAATTCAGATATAATTACATATAATATATCAACCGGATTTGAAGCTGTTATAGGGTATTTATATTTGGATACACAATTTGATAGTTTAAATAGTATATTATTAAAGGCATTTAATATTATTGAAAAACTTTAATATAATTTTTAAGTTTTTCTTTTTGTTTTTTTAAGAATTTTTCAAAAATAATTAATTTTAATTATGTTACAATAATATTAAGAGAAAGGATAAGTACACTCTAGAGAGTAGAATTGTCACTGTTTAGAGTATATATAAAATTATGAGTATACTAATTTATGGTAAAAATCCTGTAAATGAAATTTTAAATACCGATAGAGAAATTTTTAATGCTTTTGTAGAAGAACGAACAAATAGATTCATTATAGAAAAGCTTATACAAAAGAATATTTCGATTACGTATTTATCTAAATTTGAATTTAAAAAACGATTTTTGGGTAATCATCAAGGAATAGTATTGGAAGTTAAAGATTATGAAACAATAGAACTAAAAGAATTTTTGAATACATTAGATATGTCTAAAAATCCATTGGTTTTAATACTTGATGGAATTACGGACCCTCATAATTTTGGAGCTATTATACGAAGCGCAGAAGCCGGAGGCGTTGCTGGAATAATTATTCCTAAAAACAGATCAGTTGCAATTACTAGTACAGTTGTAAAAGTTTCGTCTGGAGCAATAGAATATATGAAAATTGTTAAAGTTACAAATTTAAGAAATACTATTGAAAAAATGAAAAAAGCAGGATTTTGGACCGTAGGCACTGATTTAGAAGCTGAAAAATCTTACAAAGAAATTGATGTTTCCACCCCGCTTTTATTAGTGATAGGTAGTGAAGGAAAAGGAATGTCAAAATTATTAAAGAAAACAGTAGATTATAATGTTAAAATTGATATGGTGGGAACAATTAATAGTCTAAATGCATCTGTTAGTGCAGGAATTCTTATCTTTGATATTTTAAGAAAGAAGCAAATATAGATTATGATATTTCGCAATTATAATGATTTTGAAATTATCGACCTTATTAAACAAGGAAATGAAGAAGCATTTAAATTAATGGTCGATAAATACAAATTCTTTGTTGCGAAAATGATAAAAAAATTCAACTTACAGAATCAATATGATGATATGTTTCAAGAGGCATTAATGGTTATGCATAAATCAATAAAACGATTTGACCAATCTTTTAATAAAACATTTATGAGATATTTTGAATTAAATTTGACTAATCGTTTTATTACTATTAAAAATAAATATAATAAATATGGTAAATTTCTAGCTGAAAAGCTTCCTTTGTTATATAATGATACTGTTAATGAATCAAGACAATACTATATTACTGATAAGGAAATATATTTAGCTTTAGATACTTTATCGGCTTTAGAAAAACAAGTGTTCCAATTGAAAATCATTGAAAAGAAATCGATTCATGAAACAGCTAAATATTTAAATTTTCCAGAGAAGAAAATTTATAATGCAATGGATAGAATTAAAAAAAAGATAAAAATACATTTAATACAATGATTTTCTTGACTTTTAGTTGTTTTTTTGATACATTTAATAAAGCAAGTGAGTTGATAAAAAATGAAGAAAAAAGTTGTTTTGATTTGTCAAGAATGCTTATCAAGAAATTACGAAGTAAAAAAAACTGATAATTCATTTCGATTCGAAATTAAAAAATATTGTAAAAAATGTAAAAAGCATACCATTCATAAGGAAGGTAAATAGGAGGCAATTATGGCAAAAAATCCAAATAAAAAAAGCAAAGCGCCTTCAAAAGCGAAAAGGCCTGTTCATGAAGAATCAAGAGTTATGGCTATTTTAAGGAAAGAATACGCTTTTGAAAATTGGTTATTAGCTGTTTTAGCACCAGTATTGATTTTATACGGTGTATATATCGTTTTAGGTAAATTTGGAACTGTAGATTTAGCAAGTGTTTTAGGAAGCTCAGGAATTGGTTTTATAGATTTCTTCTTTTTAACTAAGTTGAGAAGAATTTTAACAGGAGTTTTTCTTATTTTAATAGGATCTTTAGTTTTAATATATTTATTAATTCCTTATATGCAACCAAGTTTTATAGAAATGAAGAAAGTTACTTGGCCAGATGCTAAAACTTTAGCTAGTAATTCAACTAAAGTATTTCTATTTTTAATTTTTTTAGCAATCTTTTTTGTATTATTATCTTTCGCGTATGATCCATTATTTAACTGGTTATACAGTTTGTAGAAGAAGTAAATTAAATGGATAATTCAAAGAAATTATGGTATATTGTTCAAACCTATTCAGGATTTGAAAATTCAGTTAAATTAAATTTGGAACGCAGAATTGAATCAATGAACATGGAAAATATCATTTTCCAAGTTATGATTCCCGAAGAATTAAAGATAGAAAAAAAAGCAGATGGAACTATTAAGGAAAAAAAGGTAAAAATATTTCCTGGGTATGTTTTTATAGAGATGATAGTTACTGATGATTCTTGGTTTGTTGTTAGAAATACCCCTGGCGTTACTGGTTTCTTAGGATCTAGTGGAGGAGGAACTAAACCTATTCCTTTAAAACCGGATGAAATCAATCCTATACTTAAAAAATGTGGTATGTTAGCTGTACAAAGATTAAATGTTAAACCGGGACAAAAAGTGAAGGTTGCTTCAGGAACATTAGAAGGACAACTTGTAACTGTTGAAAGTATTGATGAAGAAAGAGGAAAAGTTCATGTTTTAATTGAAATGTTTGGACGCCAAACTGCAATGGAACTAGACTTTACCGAAGTAGAAGTAATTTAAGTCAGACAAAGGTCTGACTTTTCTTTTTTATAGTCTTTGTAAAGCATTATTTCTATGCTATAATAAAATAAATTAAAAATAACTCTGTTTTTTTTGAAAGGATACAACAATGATAAAATTAGTGAATGTTTCTAAATATTATAACACAAACAATGTAGTTGCTTTAGGGCTTAGAAAAGTAAATTTAGAATTATATAGAAATGAATTTGTTGCTATAGTTGGAGAATCTGGTTCTGGTAAAACAACGTTATTAAATGTTATTTCTGGAATTGATTCTTATGAAGATGGAGAAATGTATATAAATGGGGAAGAGACTTCATATTTTTCTGTTTCTGATATGGAAAATTATCGCAAAAAATATATTGCATTTGTATTTCAAAACTATAATTTAATTGATTCATATACAGTATTACAAAATGTCGAAGCTCCATTAATTTTATCCGGATATCCAAAAGAAAATATACATAAAAAAGCTAAAGAAATAATTAAAAGAGTTGGGTTAGAAAATCATATAAATCATAAAGCTACAAAATTATCAGGTGGACAAAAACAAAGAGTAGTAATTGCT
>CAZSZZ010000043.1:0-9677 GCA_964611005.1 uncultured Candidatus Izemoplasmatales bacterium
TAAAAAAATATCTATATAATCCTGAAACAATATCAATTCATAAAAATAATATTTCTAGTAAAAACATTGAACATTTCTTTATTAAAACTAAAGAACAAAATAGATTTATTGGGCTAAAGAAAATAATTTCCGCAATTAATCCATATTTAGCAGTTATCTTTTGTAATACAAAAGAATCATCTGAACTAGTATATAAATGGATGAAAGAAGAAAAACAAAATGTGGTTTTAATTCATGGAGGATTAGATTACCGTAAAAGAAAACAACTATTTAAAAGAATCAATCGATTAGAGTTTCAATATATAGTCGCAACTGATATTTTTAGTCGCGGAATAGATGTAGAAGGAATTAGTCATATTATAAACTATGAATTACCTAGAAGAATAGATTTTTATATTCATAGAACAGGTAGAACAGGTAGAATGGATTTTACAGGTATTGCTGTTTCTCTATATGAATTTGATGATAACCAGTATCTTGATAAATTAGAATCAAAAGGCGTTAAATGCGTTTATAAAACAATTGTTAATAATGAATTTAAAGATGCGGTTGTAAGAAATAGTAGAAAAAGTCGAGAATGGAAAGAAAACGAACTTGATTACCAAGCAAAACGAAAGGTTAAAAAATCAAAAAAAGTAAAACCAGGATATAAAAAGAAATACAAAAAAGCTGTTGATGAAGAGAAGAAAAAAATAGCTAAGAAGAGGTTTTAATATGGGATTACATGTCGTATTATATCAACCTGAAATACCACAAAATACAGGTAATATTATGCGTACTTGTATAGGAACGGACGTTAAATTACATTTGATTAAACCTTTAGGTTTTAAACTCGACCCTAAATATATAAAACGCTTCGCAGTAAATTATCTAGAACACGCTAACTATCAAGTTTATGAAAACTTTAAAGAATTTTTAGATAAAAATAAAGGTGAATTCTACTTTCTAACAAGATATGGGAAACACACTCCAAAAGAATACGATTTTAGCAATTTAAATAAAGATATATATTTAATCTTTGGTCGTGAATCAACTGGTATACCTAAAGAAATATTAAGAGATAATCTTGATAAATGTATAAGATTGCCTTCAAACGATAAGATACGCAGCCTTAATTTATCTAATACAGTAGCTATTATGATATACGAAGTCTTGCGCCAACAAGACTATCCTGGATTATCAAAGGTTGAACCGGAAACTTTAAAAGGAGAAGATTGGTTATTACATTAAAGTGAGGTAGTTAAATTGAACAGGAAAAATAGAGTAGTATTACATAGTTATAAACATGATCAAACCTTGCATCGTGTTTGGAAGAGTGAAACCATTCTTGAAGAAAATGATGATCTTTTTATTGTGGCTAATAAACAGACTAAAGTGGTTGAAGCTAATGGAAGATTTTGGTATACTAAAGAACCATCTGTGTCTTTTCTTTTTAAAAAGCACTGGTATAATATTATCGCTATTTT
Source organism: uncultured Candidatus Izemoplasmatales bacterium (assembly GCA_964611005.1). GTDB lineage: Bacteria > Bacillota_I > Bacilli_A > Izemoplasmatales > Hujiaoplasmataceae > 4572-104. The sequence continues at coordinate 1,467 of CAZSZZ010000043.1, forward strand.
TAAAGATAAAAATATAACTTATTACTGTAATTTAAGCAGTCCAATTTTAAAGGATGATGAGGCCTTAAAATATATAGATTATGATTTAGATATTAAGGTGGATAAAAACTTTAACTATACTATTTTAGATAGAAATGAATATAAACGCAATCAAAAACTAATGAATTACCCTGATAAAATAAAACAAATCCTATTAGCCGAAATGCAAGATCTAATAGATAGAATTGAATCTAGAGATTTTCCTTTTCAAAAAGAAATTGTAAAAATGTGGTATGACAAATACCTAAATTTAGAAAATATTACTAAAAAAAATTAGGAAATTAGAAAGTTATAAATATAGAATTATTTTTCTTTTATAAATATGTAAAAATTTATTATTTGAAAATATAATTGTAGTATTAACTATTAATAATCAAATTAAGTAAGAGATTATTTTTGTAATTAATCTCTTTTTATGTTATAATTTTTAGATGAGGATGTGATACTATGGAATTAATTTACCGCGTAAAAAAGCCTGAAACTATTCATCGCTTTATGCAAGAAAATAATATTCCCTCTAAAATATTAGAGTTAGAAAATAATAGACCAAAAATAGAAGTAAACAACAAGAGTAAGTCTAGAAAAGATACTGTTAAAAAGAATGAAAAAATCCATTTTTTTGTAAAAGATGAACCATTAGAAAAAAATATCAAACCTGAGAATATCGAGCTTGATATTGTTTATGAAGATGAATATCTTTTAATTATTAATAAACCAGCTGACATGCAAATGATGATTAGTAAATCCCATAAAACAGGGACCTTAGCTAATGCGCTAAACCATTATTATATGAAAAACAATATAAGTGCGAAGATTCATTATATTACTAAGCTTGATAGAGAAGCTTCTGGATTAATTGTAGTCGCAAAACACAGATTTATTAAATACCTTTTGAGTAAACAAGCTAATAATTCGATAACTTATTATCTAAAAGCTATAGTAGAAGGTAAATTAGAATTAAAAGAGAGCACTATACCACTACCAATTAGTCGCATTGCAGGATCTATTAAAAGAGAAATATCTGAAAAGGGAACTAATTGTTTTACTAATTATCGCGTAGTTGAAGAATATGATAATTTTTCAGTAGTTGATATCTGGATTAAAGATAAATTAGCTCATCAAATAAGAGTACATTTTGCATATTTTTTCTGTCCAGTTATTGGCGATAAATTATATGGAAATATAAAAAACGAGCTTTTAATGCTCTATTGTAATAAAATAGAATTTATACATCCTATCACGGAAGAAAAAATCCACTTTGAAATTGATTATCCTGATTATTTTCAAATATATTTAGATAAAAAACTTGCTTAAAAAAAGGCAAGTTTTTAATTTGTCTTATTTTATATAATTTAATAGTAATTCAAAAGTATTTTCTATAGCTAACACATGAGTTCTTTCCATACCATGAGATGCATGAACTCCAGGTCCAATTAAAGCCCCTTTAATATCAGACCCACCACGATAAGCCGCAGATACATCAGACCCATAATATGGATAGATATCAGTGGCGAAATCAATCTTATTCTTTTTAGAAATATCAACTAAAGTATTTATGATATCAAAATCATAAGGTCCACTAGAATCCTTACAACAAATCGATACCTGGTGTTCAGTACAGCTTAAATCCTCACCAATACATCCCATATCAACGGCTATAAGTTCATCAACCAGAGGTATATAAGAAGCCCCGTGACCAACCTCTTCATATGTAGAAATAATTATCTTGATATTATATTTTGGAATAATAGAATTTTCTTTTAAATGATTTAATAATCCAAAGATAATAGCTACAGATATCTTATCATCTAGGAATCTACTCTTTATAAAGCCTGACTTTGTAATAGTAGTCTTTGGATCAAAGAAAATAAAATCTCCAGGAGCTATCCCAAGTTTTATGGTGTCTTCTTTTTTTAAAACAATTTCATCAATTCTAATTATCATATTTTCTGGATTTCTCTGTTTAGTAGAAGCATCTTTAAAAACATGAGTAGCTGGACTAGTTGATAGAAATGTTCCTGAATACAACTTTCCACTTCTAGCTCTCACTTGGCAATATTCTCCATCTAAAGTAGGCCAAATTGGACCTCCTATAGATGTGAATTTCAAAGTTCCATCACTATTAATACTTCTAACCATAGCTCCTAAAGTATCCACATGTCCGGATAAACCTAAGGTATAATCAGTTTTTCCAGAAATTTCTATAATTAAATTTCCTTTTTTAGTAAGATAATTATTATAATCATAGGAATCCATCACCTTTTTTAAATAATTTATCACATTCTTTGTATAGCCACTTGGAGACGGAATTTGAAGTATTGTTTTTGCAAAATCCAAAATATAGTTTGTATATTCTTTCATCTTATCACCCAAGGTTATTATAACATATCTTAGTTTTTTACAAATATGATAATTGCTTTTATTTATTTTATTTTATGTTAAAATATATTAGTAAGGAAGTGATAGAATGGTTGTTGTTTTTGGCGGAGCTTTCAATCCCCCTACAATTGCACATAGAGAAATCTATTTTCACATCAAGAAATATATTGAATTCTCCCATTTTATTTATTTACCTGTATCAAGTCTCTATACAAAATCCTCACTAATAGATAATAAGCATAGATATAAAATGTTGGGGTTATTAGTCAAGGATTTAAATAAAGCTTCTGTATCTTCTTTGGAAATAGATGATTTAGAATTTTTAGGCACTTATATTAGCTTGAAAAGAATTCAAGAAAAATATAATGAAGAAGTAGCTTTTGTTATTGGAGCGGATAATTTAAATAATCTTCATAATTGGAAACATGCAAAGAGTTTGTTAAAAGAATTTAAGTTTATTGTAATTAATCGCAATAAATTAGATATTCTTCAATCAATTAAAAACAACTCATTTTTAAAAGAATATATGGATCACTTTATTGTTTTACCAAAATTTAATATGAATGTATCTTCGACTATCTTTCGAGAAACATTTAATCCAGAATATGTAACTGATTCTATATTTGAATATATTATGCAAAACAATTTATATTGAGGTAAATTTATGAAAAATGGAATGCTAAAGGTTTCCTTAATTAGTCCAAAACTAGAACTAGGAAATCCTAAATTTAATGTTAAAGAAATGATTCTTTCTTTAAAAGAAAATCGCAGTTCAATAGCTGTATTTCCTGAACTTGGAATAACTGGATATTCTTGTGGGGATTTATTCTTTCAAAAGAGTCTTTTTGATGATACATTTGATTCTTTAACATATTTATTAAACAATAATCCCTTTGATGGAGTAATTATACTTGGAGCTCCATTAATTATTGAAGGAATGGTTTTAAATACTGCTATAGTTATACAAAAAGATAAAATTTTGGGAGTTGTACCTAAATTTTATCTACCAAACACTAAGGAATATTATGAAAAACGCTGGTTTAAAAGTGGTTTTGACGTTGTAGAACATATTAAAGAAATAGAATTGTTAAAACAAGCTGTTCCTTTTGGAAATCTTATGTTTTTTGATAAAGATATCCGTTTTGGTATTGAAATTTGTGAAGATATGTGGGCTACCATTACTCCAGGGAATCTTTTGAGTGTAAATGGAGCTAATATTATCTTTAATATATCAGCTTCTAATGAGACTCTTGGAAAAGATAAAATACGTAAAAATGCAGTTTTAGAACATTCACGTAAAAACTGTGGAATCTATGTATATTGTTCTGCGGGAGCTTCTGAATCGAGTTCAGAAACAGTATTTTCTGGACACAATATTGTTGGAAATAATGCTAGATTAATTAAAGAAACTAATCTTTTCTCTTTAGAAACTGAAATCATGTATGTAGATTTAGATATTTTAAGATTAGAACATGAGAGAAGAAATAACTCTTCATTCAGAGATTCTATTTTAAAATACACTTATAAATATCAAAATGTTCCCATTGAAATTTTAGAATCAAAAAATTTCGAGTTTGAATCTAGGATTAATCCTCTTCCATTTGTTCCAAATATAAATATAGAAGATGATTTTAATAAAATAAGGTCTATTCAAGAATTTGGACTTGCGAAAAGAATGAAACACATTGATATAAAGCATCTAGTTATTGGCGTAAGTGGAGGTTTGGATTCTTCATTAGCATTATTGGTTGCTTGCCTTACTTTTGATCATCTAGGAATTGATAGAAAAGGCATTTTAGCTTATACAATGCCTGCTTTACATACATCTAATAGAACCAATCAAAACGCTAAAAAACTAATGAAATTATTAGGCGTCACACATGAAGAAATAGATATAAGTTCTCATGTTTTAGATCATTTAGAACTGATAAAACATGACAAATTCACTCAAGATATTACCTATGAAAATACACAGGCTAGAGCTAGGACAATGGTTTTAATGAATTTAGCCAATAAGAATAAAGCTATAGTTTTAGGTACGGGTGACTTATCTGAGATAGCTCTTGGATGGAGTACTTATAATGGCGATCAAATGTCAATGTATAATGTAAACGGAGGAATACCTAAAACAGTTGTTAAATTTATGATTAAATCATACGCTGATTTTATTTTTGAAGGTGAAATATCTTCTGTTTTATATGATATCATAAACACACCAATTACACCTGAATTATCAAATAATCAAGAAACAGAAAATATAATTGGAAAATATGAAATCAATGACTTTATTCTTTATCGCTTCTTAAACTGTGGAGATGACGAATCAAGAATTAAATTTTTCCTTAGTAAAACATTTGATTTAAGTGAAGAAGAGATAAATAAATATATAAAAAACTTCTTTAAACGCTTTTATTCTCAACAGTTCAAACGAACAGCTAGCCCTGATTCTCCAAAAGTATTTGATTATGCCTTATCTCCTAGAAGTGACTGGCGAATGCCTTCGGATATAAAGAGATCATGACTAAGAAAAAAGTAATTGTTGGATTAAGCGGTGGTGTAGACTCTTCAGTAGCTGCTTATTTATTATTACAACAAGGTTATATTGTAGAAGGACTGTTTATGAGGAATTGGGATTCAGCCATTAATAATGATGTTTTAGGAAATCCTGATCTATCTAAAGATATTTGTCCTCAAGAAGAAGATTACTCTGATGCACTAAAAGTCGCAAAACATCTTGGAATCAAATTGCATAGACATGATTTTATTCAAGAATATTGGGATAATGTATTCACATATTTTATCGATGAATATAAAAAAGGAAGAACTCCTAATCCGGATATTTTATGTAATAAGTATATTAAATTTGCGACCTTTCGAGAAGTTGCTTCTAATTTAGGAGCTGATTACTTTGCATATGGGCATTATGCAAGGACAAAGGAATTAAATGGAGAAACTTTACTGTTAAGAGGAATTGATAATAATAAGGACCAAACATATTTTCTCTCAGGATTAACTCAATCACAATTAAAAAATACATTATTTCCTGTAGGTTCACTTGAGAAACCAAGAGTAAGAGAAATAGCTTTGAAAAACAATATTCCTACTGCTAATAAAAAAGATTCTACTGGGATCTGTTTTATTGGAGAACGCAATTTTACTAATTTTCTAAAAAACTATATATATACAAAACCAGGTCTAATTATCGCAAGTGATGGTAATGTAATTGGCAAGCATGAAGGGCTTATGTATTACACTATTGGTCAAAGAAAAGGCCTAGGATTAGGTGGATTAAAAAATTATGAAAACAAGCCATGGTTTGTAATAGGAAAAGATTTAAAAAAGAATATCCTATTAGTAGGTCAAGGAATAAACCATCCTGATTTGTTTTCAGATAAAGCTATTATTGAAGATGTTAATTGGATACCTAAAAACAAGTTTAGAGGTATTTTTAGATGTACAGCTAAATTTAGATATAGACAAATTGATATAAAAGTAAAACTTAATTGGCTTGAAGAAAATAAATTAGTGGTACATATGTTAAAACCAGTAAGGGCAGTAACTCCAGGACAACAAGCTGTTTTTTATGATGGAGAAGTTTGTCTTGGTGGCGGAGTTATAGAATCTGCTTATTATAAGGAGATAAAACGTTTATATTAAAATAAGGAGGAAAATATATGAAACTTGGTTTATGTCTTAGCGGAGGAGGCGCTAGAGGTGCTTATCAAATAGGTGCTTTAATGGCTCTGAAAGAAGCTGGAATTTACGATAAGGTAAAATACATTTCAGGAACTAGTATTGGTGCAGCTAATGCGGCTTTAATAGCTTCTAATGAATTAGAAGTGGTACGTGATATTTGGTTTAATGTTCCTAAGGAAACATTACATTCAACTGAAAATTTCTTTAAAAGAATATTTAAAGAACGAACTAAAATCATGGTTAATGGTCTTTATGAAATAAATGAACTCGATAAGATTTTAACTAACAACCTTGATTATAAAAAGATAAAAGAAAAGAAAGTTTTCGTTACACTTTCAAGTGGAGGACCTGAGGATAGCGGCATTTTAGAGTTGCTTAAAAAATCATTTAGACATTATATAAAACACGATAAACAAGTTGTTTATTCACCTCTTTGGGAACAAGACATTGAAAATATAAATAAACAAATTATTGCATCTTGTTCAATTCCTGTTATATTCCCTCCAATGACTATTGAAGGGAAGCATTACTATGATGGTGGAGTTTACGACAATGTACCTATAAAACCACTTGTAGAGGCAGGTTGTGATACTATAATAGTAATCCATTTAGAACATATGTTATTATATTCTTATAATGCAAAGTATAAAGATGTCACATTTCATGCCATAAAACCTAAGCATTCATTAGGTTCTCGTTTGAGGTTTGAAGAAAATCAATCTAAAATTCGTTATGAAATGGGATATGAAGATACTAAATCATTTTTAGAAGAACATAAAATTTTATAAAAGAAAAAACACTTCTTCATTGTAATATTTTTACAAAGGGGGAGTTTTTTTATGAAAAAATTATTAATTGTATTGATACTATTTCTATTTACTAGTTATATCTCATTGGTTTTTATTAAAGCAGAGGAATATCAAAATTATCAAGAAATAATTTTTGATTCGGATAATGCTAAACTTTTAAAAGATTTTTCTGATAAAGAATATCAATCATACCTAAAAAAACTGAAGAAGAGAAAATTTATAGGTTGGAATATATTGGTTGTCAATGAAGAAGAACATGTAGAATTCGTCTCAGAAACAAAACTTAAAATATATAATAATGGTTTTTCTACAATTAAACATGATATTAGTTTATCCACCAAAGAAGAAACAAAATATCAATTATCAGCTACGGGAAATATTAAGATAAGCGCAAATGGTAAGTTCAAAAAATTTAAGGGATCAATTGATGCAAATATCAAAGCTTCTGTTTCATATTCAAGTGTAAAAACTACTAATGAAACCTATGAATTTGAAATAATAGTAGATCCATTAACTTATGTTAAAATTCTCACAAGAGGTGAAGGGATAATAAATAATGGAGTAGGAAAATACTATCTCTTTTGGGCAAATACAAAATCAGGTGGTTGGGAAACCTTTACTCTAACAACAGAATACTATGAAATTATCAAGGAGAAGATTTCATGAGAAAAGTCTTTTTTGGTCTATTATTTGTCTTTATAATTGCGACTATTATCTTACTTAGTTTAAATGAATCTCCTAAAGATACAGTTTCTCTTCTAACAATATATCAAGATTATTCAAGAATAATTTCTAAAAAAGATGAAATTATATCTATTCCTGTTTACGTAGATTATTTAGATAGTTTTTTATTAACCCCTGAAGCGATAACTTCAGCTTATTTAATAGACAATTTAAACACCTTGGAAGTAAACATTGAAAACATTAGAAAAACCGAAGAAGTAGACAAATTAAATGAAGAGACATATTATCTATTCAATGTCGATATTAAATTTCCTTATAATTTGGAATCTGAACAGTTAATAAGTTTAAATAACTGTAAATTAGAAATTAATTATATTAATGACGAATCTATCGATTTAGAAATAGGGAATATGTATTTAATGTTTAAACAAATTGAAGAAAACAATCAAATTAGTCTATATAGGATGTTTTCCTTAACTGACTTTTATAATGGTAAAGAATATATATCTGCGGTTTTGTTGGGTTTAACCAATATAACAAAAGATGATTTAAAAATTATAAGTATAGAAAATAATATTCCAACAATGAATTTTGACCTAAAAGA
>CAZSZZ010000044.1:0-8059 GCA_964611005.1 uncultured Candidatus Izemoplasmatales bacterium
CCCCAAACCTCATTTCCTGCTTCATACTGAATAAAACTTTCTTTTGGAAGTTTAAAGATTACCATTGCCACATTTGCAGGGTCTACTGCAACAATAGACATTCCATCTTCTAAAAGTTTGATTCTCACCTCTGTAACAATCTCTGAAATAATATTTATAGCATCAGCAAGTAATTTAGGTCTATCTAATTTTAAAATCATATTCATAAAAATAGTATTTATGGTAAAATATTTATATATGTACAGACAAAGGCGGGAAATATGAATACGATTAAAATTGATAAATATTTTAAGGGAATGGTAGCGAATAGAGGATTAAGTGGAATTGAAACAGAAAATACGATTTTTGCGTTTTTAGCAGCTGCTAATAGGTCTTATTTTGGAATTAGTACAGACTTAAATGCTTCTAAGGACAATAAAATAATAGTCACAAGAGATGATACACTATTGCGACTAGGATTATTAAATCTTTATATTCCAAGCTTTAGTTATGATGAATTAAAGAAATTTGCTTTAGTTGACAGAAAAACAGCTAATTTAAATTCTAATTTATTTATTCCTTTATTCTCTGATTTTTTAGCTATTGCCTCTACATATAGAAAAAGAGCTTTTTTAAGATTAGGCAAGTATTTAAAATATAATCACTTAGATAGTATTATTTATGAAATTGAAGAATATTCTAATTCAGTTTATTTTATTTCTAATAATCGAAAAATTCTTCTATATTTAAATAAAAAGATAAATAAAAACAATATTTTTTTAGCTGTTGAAAAAGCTGATGAAGAAGTGTTTGACTTTTGTAAGAAAAATGGCTTTAACCTTCATATAGAAGCTAGCAACTTAGATAAAGAAATCGTAAAAAACATGCATTTGTTAGGGCTTAAAGTAAGTGTTGAGGTTGTGAATGACAAAGTATTGGCTGAGAAACTTATAAAACTAGGTGTTGATTATGTCTTCACTGATATTTTAGAATGAAAACTTTAGTAATAGGAGCTACCAATATTGATGTTATTGGTTCTTCCTACAATAATATAATTGATAAAGAATCTAATGTAGGAGATATTACAATTTCTTTAGGTGGGGTTGCGAAAAATATCGCAACTAATTTATTATATTTAGGAGAAGAAGTAGCTTTTTTAACTCTAATTGGCAATGATAATTTTTCGTTATTACAAAGATCTGAGTTTGATAAGCTTAATCTCGATATATCACATTCGTTTATAAAGAGTACTAAATCCAATATCTATCTAGCAATTCATGATTCAAACGGTGATTTAATAACGGGGATAAATGATATGAGTTCCTTTGAATCATTAAAAATGTCAGATTTTTATCCATTAGACGATTATATTAGATCTTTTGATGTATTGGTATTTGATACTAATTTGAATGAAAAAACCTTAAATTATTTAATTACTCAATATAAGGATAAAACAATATATGTTGATGGAGTATCACAAACAAAAGTATTAAGGATTAAAAATGTATTGCCATATATTGATTTGTTAAAAATTAATGATTATGAATTAAACGCTCTCCTAAATATAAATAATTGTGATATAATCAAAGATATTAAAAAAGTATTAAAATTAGGAGTTAAAAACTGTGTTGTCTCTTTATCTAGTAAACCTATTGTTTATAATGATGGTAATGAGATTTATCAAAGTGAAATCCAAAAAGTTAAAGAAATTAAAAGTACAATGGGAGCTGGAGATGCTTTATTAGCTGGAATTTTGTTTTATTTAAATAACAATAAAAACATCTATGAAGCAGTTAATTTTGGAAAACGCGTAGCTGGTAAAACATTGGAAGTCTATGAATCGTGTAACAATTTAATTAAAGAGCTAATTATTTTATAGGAGGAGGTTTCTTATGAATGAGACAGTTGATTTGATTTTGAGAAGACGTAGTGTAAGGAATTATTTGCCGGATATGTTAACAGAGGAAGAGATTAATACTATTGTAAAATGCGGTATGTACGCACCAAGTGCTAAAAATAGACAAAATTGGCATTTTACAGTAGTTACTAATGCCGAAATGATAGAAGAGATGAATCGCTTAGCCTTAGAAGGCATGGAAAAGCTTGGAATTGGTAAAGAAGAAGGATATCATATTTTTTATCATGCACCTGTAGTGATAATAATAAGTTCTAAGATTGAAGGATATTCTGAAATTAATGCAGGATGTGTCGTAGAAAATATGGCTTTGGCCGCAAAATCTATGGGGATTGGTTCTTGTATAATTGGTGAGACTAGATATATGTATCGCCAAAAAAATAAGGCTGATATTAATCGAGCATTAAAAATCCCTGAAAATTATGAAAATGACATTTCTATTTGTTTTGGATATTCAAGTAAAGAAACTGAAGAACCAAAAAAGATAAAAGAAAATGTTGTGGATTATATACTTTAATACTTTTGTTTTCAAAAGTATTTTCTATGAAAGGAAACTAATATGTGGAAAAAAGTCTATGAAGAGTGGCTTCAATATCAAAAATTAGATACGTTTGTTAGAAAAGATTTAGAAGGAAAAACAGATAAAGAACTCGAAGATATGTTTTATACCAATCTATCATTTGGAACTGGAGGAATGAGAGGCGTTTTAAGTGCTGGGACTAATCGTTTAAATATTTATACTATTCGTAGAGCTAATGCAGGATTAGCTAAATATTTAGTAAAAAAATATTCTGAAAATGAGTTGTCAAGAGGAGTAGTAATAGCCCATGACAATCGATTAATGTCAAAAGAATTTGCTAAAGAATCAGCTATGGTTTTAGGAGCTTTCGGAATAAAAAGCTACTTATTTCATGATTTAAGACCCACTCCAGAATTATCCTTTGCGGTCAGAAAAACTCATGCTTTAGCTGGAATAGTTATTACAGCTAGTCATAATCCATCTCAATATAATGGATATAAGATATATGATGAATTTGGTTGTCAATTCACACCGAATTATGCTAATGAAATAATAGGATATGTTAATGAAATCACTGATTTATTTTCTATTGAAGTATTAGATTTCACTGATTTATTAGCTAATAATTTAGTTGAGTTTTTAGGAGATGATATGGACAGATTATATCTTGAAGCTGTTAAAACTGTGTCTATTCATTCTGAAATTAAAAAGCCATTAAAAATAGTGTTTACTCCATTGCATGGAACAAGTGCAGAACTCGGCTCTAGATTATTGAAAGAAATGAATTATTCAGTTTATCCCGTTAAAGAACAAATGATTCATGACCCTATGTTTTCAACTGTAAAGCTTCCTAATCCTGAAGAAAAATCAGCTTTTAAATTGGCTGAAGATTTAGGTAAAAATATTGGGGCTGATTTATTAATTGCGACAGATCCGGATGCGGATAGATTGGGAATAGCTGTAAAACATAACAATGAATTTGTATATTTGAATGGGAATCAAACTGGGGCCATAATGATATATTATTTATTGAATGAATTAAAAAAACTAAATAGACTACCTGAAAAAGGTGTTGTATTCAATACGATTGTTACTTCAGATTTAGGAGCTAAGATTGCTAGAAGTTTTGGAATGGATGTATTTTCAACACTTACAGGATTTAAATTCATCGGGGAACAAGCAAGGTTTCTAGAAAAAGACGAGCGAGAATTTATATTTGGCTATGAAGAATCATATGGTTATGTTATTAAAGATTTTGTAAGAGATAAAGATTCCTTACAAGCTATGTTATTTATTTCAGAAGCTGCTAATTTTTATCATAATGAAGAAAGAAAAACTCTCGTTGATAAGCTAAATGATATATTTGAAGAATATGGTTATTATTATGAAGGTTTAGAAAATATTCATTTACTTGGAAAAGAAGGTCAAGAAAAAATAACTAGAATAATGAATAATTTTAGAACTAAACCCTTATCTCTAATAAACGGAATTGAAGTATCTGTTAAAGAAGATTATTTCTTATTAAAACGCTTTATTGGCGATGAGGTAGAAGATATTGATTTATATCAATCCAATGTTATAAAATATATTTTAAAAGACAATTCATGGTTTGTTTTAAGACCATCTGGCACAGAACCTAAGCTTAAAATATATGCAGGAGTAATAGGGTCTAGTTTAGAAGATGCCCAAAGAAAAGTAAAAGATTTATTAAAAACAATCAAATCTATGGTTGAGAAAGTAGGCTAGTTAAAATGTGGAATTATATAATTGCTATTGTGATTATTGTTCTTGTGGTTGGACTATATGTTTTCTCTTATTATTGGGACAGTATAACAGAAAAGCCTGAAGTTTGTGATGAAGATTTGGAATGTAAAGGTTGTAAGGTGCAAAACTGTTCGCACAAGAAATAAAATGATTGGTAATGATTGGGATAAATTACTCGAACCAGAGTTTAATAGAGAATACTTTATTAGTTTAACTAATAAAGTAAAGGAAGATTATAATAAACATATTTGCTATCCACCAATAAACCATGTTTTTGATGCTTTTCGCTTATCTTCATATAAAAATACAAAAGTATTAATTTTAGGACAAGATCCCTATCATAATCCAGGACAAGCTATGGGACTTGCTTTTTCCGTTCCAAAAGGAATAGACACTCCACCTTCTCTTGTAAATATATTTTCTGAATTGATTACAGATTTAGGTTGTAAAAAACCTACATCAGGAGATTTAACAAAATGGGGGGAATCTGGTGTATTATTATTAAATGCTGTTTTATCAGTAAGAAAGAACCAACCTTTATCACATCGTGATTATGGTTGGATTACCTTCACTGATTATGTTATTTCTTTATTAAGCAAAAAAGAATCTCCAATGATTTTTGTACTATGGGGATCATTTGCGCGTTCTAAAAAAAAGTTAATTACTAATAAAAAACATCTAATAATTGAAAATGTTCATCCTTCACCTCTTTCTGCTTATCGTGGTTTCTTTGGAGCGAAACCGTTTAGTCAAATAAACAAATTCTTAATTCAAACAAATCAAACTCCAATTGATTTTTGCTTAGGGTGATTATTATGCATAATGAAAAACTTAGAAATTTAATATTTGCTGGACTAATGACAGCTATAGGTATTGTGCTTTATAATGTGCTTTCTTTTTCCTATCCACCAGGTTCCAGTAATCTTATTAAAATAGGAATAGGATATTTACCTCTTGTAATAATAAGTATATTATTAGGCCCAAAAATTGGCTTATACGCAGCTATTATTCAAGACTTATTAGGATTTTTAATCTTCAATGGTAATTGGGGGATTTTCTTCCCTGGATTTACTTTGAATGCAATTCTTTATGGAGTTGTCCCAGGGCTTATTTATTGGGCAAAACCAAGGAATAAAAATTTCTTTTTAATCGTTAATACTATTTTACTCTTTAGCTTGTTAACGATGGCCATGTGGGGTTTATTTAATATTCAACTAATACTTGATTTAATAAAAGAAGGACTTGGAACTGATATCACGTTGAAACCATGGTTTATTTATATGATATTAGTAGTTGGGTTAATAGGAGTTATTATTTTACTTGTTTTTGTCTATCTTAAGAGAAAAGAAAATGATAAAGCACATAGAATAATTTTTTCTGTTATCATACTCCAGTTCTCTGTCAGTTTAGTCCTTACTCCTTATTGGATAGTATTATTGACACATGGAAGTGTGCCTTATATTCCTCAGCTTCCTTTAAGGGTCATTAAAACACCATTTGAAATAATCGTATACTTGCTTGTTTTATTGAGAACTATAGAACTATTAGAACATACACCTTTGTTAAAAAATAATAAGTCTTATAAATAAATTATAATATAATAAAATAATTTAACATCATGGATATACTTATTCAAACATAATTAATTACAATATTTATCAAAAACACCTTTTTGTGATGTTTGAATTGATATTAAAAAGTAGACATGCTTTTTCTTTTATAAGAGGACAATTTGTAATGAGTAATTATTAGAAGCCAATACCAAAATAGGCAAAACGATAAAACAACTCTCTTTTGAAAGTTGTTTTTTAAATATTCAATATTAAAACTAATATTAAAACTATAGATTAAGTATATAAGTTTAAAGAAACAAATGTTAAGCTTTTGTCTCTTACATATAAATAAAGCGAATTAACTATTTTGAAATTTTCATTCCAGGCGTTTTAATATTTATAAAGGATAAACCTTCTTTTCCAGCGGATACAGACATAGTCGTATTAGGTGGACACAAAACAATGCTATTTTTTATTACATCATAAATATTGTTTCCAATTGTAATTTGGCCTCTACCATCTAATACTAAAAACGTGACGTTTACTGGTACATTGTGTTCTGGAATTTTCTCGTATGAATTTAAAATTAAATTTTTCATTGTCATGTAATTGTTATCAATAATAACTTTTGATTTAATGTTTCTTATATTTATTTCGATTGGCAATTCTTCAAGTTGCAATTTGCTCATTTTTGTTCTCCTTCTAATTTCATATTTTATTATCTATCAATAAGATCTAGATTCTTTCTTTTGGTACATAACATGTATGTAATAAATCATGAGCTTTTTCACCATAAGGAGTTCCTAAATATTCTTCATATAATTTTAAAACCATTTCGTTTTCATGTGATTTTCTTCTTGGTAGAGATTTATCGATTTTATAAATTGCTTCTTGTCTTTTTTTAATAATCTCTTGATCACCATGATGATATGGTTGGCCGCCGCCACCAATACAACCGCCTGGACAAGCCATTATTTCAATAGCATGGAAATGTGATTTTCCTGCTTGAATTGACTCTAATAATTTTCTTGCATTTCCTAAACCATGAGCAATCCCGATTTTTAAATCTAAATCACCTATTTTTACAGTAGCTTCTCTAACTCCTTCAAGACCTCTAAGTTGTTTAAAATCAACATCTTCGAGTGATTTACCTGTTAACATCTCATATGCAGTTCTTGTTGCAGCTTCAATTACTCCACCTGTGGTACCAAAAATTGCACCTGCACCAGTAGATTCACCTAATAAAGAATCAAATTCAGAATCTTCAAGAGCAGCAAAATCGATTCCAGCTTCTTTAATCATACGACCAAATTCTCTAGTTGATAAAACATAATCGACGTTTTTAAGCTCTTCTTTAGATAATTCTGGTCTAGCGCTTTCTGCCTTTTTTGCAACACATGGCATTATTGATACAACTTTCAGCCTTCTTGGTAATATATCAAGATTTTTTAAATAATAGCTTTTAATAATTGCGCCTAACATTGTTTGTGGAGATTTACATGTTGATGGAATATCTAACATATCAGGGAATTGATGTTCAAAGAATTTCACCCAAGCAGGACAACAGGATGTTAACATTGGTAAAACTCCACCATGTTGAATTCGGTGTACTAATTCATTTGCTTCTTCAATGATTGTTAAATCAGCACCAAATTGAGTATCGAAAATTGCATCAAAACCTAAACGTTTTAATGCAGTTACAACTTTACCTGTTGATATAGTTCCAGGTTCCATGCCAAACATTTCTCCGATTGCAACGCGAACTGCAGGAGCAACCTGAACAACAACATGACGTTTTTCGTTTGCTAAAGCACGCCATACTTTTTGAATATCGTTTCTTTCTGTTAATGCTGCGGTAGGACATACCGCAACACATTGGCCACAATATGTGCAGGAAGTATAAGCTAATTCTAGATGAAAAGCAGGAGCTACAACCACACTAAATCCACGATTAATTGCATTTAGGACACCAACAGTTTGAACTTCGTTACACATTGTTTCACAACGCCTACACATGATACATTTATTAGGGTCTCTCACAATAGAATTTGATGAGCGATCTATTGGATAATTCATTTTTTCTCCCTTTGCATGTATTTCATTAATATTAAGTTCATCTGCGAGAGATTGCAATTCACAATCTAAATTTTTTTCACAAACTAAACATTCAAACGGATGGTTTGATAATAGTAGTTCAAGATTGTTTCTTCTTGCATTTAATGATTTAGAGCTATTCGTAATTATATCCATTCCCTCATAAACTTCAGAAGAACAAGATGGAATTAATGTTGATTTTCCAACCTCTTCAACAACACAAACTCGACAACT
>CAZSZZ010000044.1:8069-9583 GCA_964611005.1 uncultured Candidatus Izemoplasmatales bacterium
CTATTCCGAAATCACCAAGTTTTAAGTAACACAAGGTTGGAATATGAATTCCAACTTTTTTTGCCGCTTCTAAGACAGTTGTTTTTTCAGGTACTTGAATCTGGATACCATTTATCTTAACATTTACCATAATCTAACGTCCTCCTAAGGTTTCTCGACTGCATTTACCGGGCATACAGTATAACACGCACCACAAGCAATGCATTGTGATTCATCAATTATATGTGGATTTTTAATGCTTCCAGTGATGCATTCTACCGGACATACTTTAGCACATTTTGTGCAGCCAATACATTTATTTGCGATAATTGAATATGTATGTTTTTTTGTTTTATATGCATAAGCTTCATATTCTTCTTTAAAGAATTCCATTGTGCTTAGCACAGGATTTGGAGCAGTTTGACCTAAACCACATAATGAAGAGTTTTTGATGTTAATCGCTAGATCTTCTAAGATATCAAGATCATCAGGATTACTTTCCATTTTTGTTAATCTATCAAGAATTTCATACATTCTTTTAGTCCCTATTCTACATGGTGTACATTTTCCACAAGATTCATCTTGTGTAAAATCTAGATAGAATTTTGCTAATTTAACCATGTCATCATCTTCATCAAGAACAATTAACCCTCCACTACCCATCATACTACCGATTTCTTTTAATGATTCATAATCGATAGGTGTATCTAAATATTCTAAAGGAATAACACCTCCTGAAGGGCCGCCAGATTGAACGGCTTTAAATTTTTTATTATTGATTATTCCTCCACCTATATCATATATAATTTCTCGTAAAGTAGTTCCCATTGGAACTTCAATTAATCCAATATTATTAATCTTTCCCGCTAAAGCAAAAACTTTTGTACCTTTTGAATTTTCGGTTCCAATACTTGAAAACCATTCATATCCATTTAAAATGATTGAGGGGATATTAGCAAATGTTTCAACATTATTTACAGATGATGGTTTCGATCTAAAACCACTAACACTTGGAAATGGTGGTTTTTTGGTTGGTTCTCCACGTTTTCCTTCCATAGAGTGAATTAATGCAGTTTCTTCTCCACAAACAAAAGCGCCAGCACCTAGTCTAATCTCTATATCAAAATTGAAATTACTTTCAAAAATATTTTTTCCTAAAAATCCGTAATTTTTAGCTTGATTAATTGCGATTGTTAAACGTTTAATGGCTAATGGATACTCTGCTCTTAAATAAATTAAACCCTGATTAGCTCCAATTGCATATCCTGCAATTATCATTGCTTCTAATACACTATGAGGATCTCCTTCAAGGATGCTTCGGTCCATAAATGCACCTGGATCTCCTTCATCAGCATTACAAATAACATATTTTTCATTTCCTGGTTGTTTAGCAGTAAATTCCCATTTTAGTCCTGTTGGAAAACCACCACCTCCACGTCCTCTTAGTTTTGCTTTTTTAATAATATCAATTACTTCAAGTGGTGTATTTTCAGTTAAAACAGTTGCTAAAGCTTCATAGCCTTTAACTGCAATGT
>CAZSZZ010000045.1:0-9280 GCA_964611005.1 uncultured Candidatus Izemoplasmatales bacterium
ACCAAATATATCTGCGTACATTGGAATACCAATAATTGTAGCCAATAATACTGAAAATGGATTATTATTTCCCAAAACATTATTAATAATAGATTGTGGAATATATCCATGAATAATAGCTCCGATTCCAACTCCGATTAAAATATAATACCAAACTTTTTTAATTATATTTTTTGCTTGTTCCCAAGAATAAAAATGCCTTTCCTTTTTACTCTGTTTGAATAAAACTATTTCTGCATCTTTAGTAGATTGAGACAGCACAAAATCTTCAACATATTTTTCCATATGAAATTTATCAATTAAAGTACCTCCAACAACTGCAATAATCAACCCGACAACAACATATGCAAGAGCAACATTCCATCCAAAAATACTAGCTAATAAAATTACAGATGCAAGATCTACAAGTGGAGAAGATATTAAAAAAGAAAAAGTTACACCTATCGGTAATCCTGCCTTGGTAAAGCCAATAAAAATAGGTATTGAAGAACAAGAGCAAAAAGGAGTAACAGTCCCTAACAAAGCTCCGATAATATTTCCGGGAACACCTTTGAACTTTGTTAATATCTTTTTTGTTCTTTCAGGACTAAAATAAGATTGTATATAAGAAGAAATATAAATAAGTACTGTTAATAAAATAAATATTTTCACTATATCATACAAAAAGAATGACAAACTTTTAAATAAGTACCCTGTCTCATCAATTTTGAAAACATAATTAAGCAATGAATCAACTAAATTTTTAAGCCAAGTCATCTTTAAAAAGAGATCATTTAGTAAAATAAATATATTTTTTATGATTTGCATTCTGTTATTTCCATATCTCTAAGTTTAGTCAAATAATCAATCATTTCATTCAATTTTGATCTATCAACATAATGTTTTATCCAATTACCATTACGTTTGGTTTTAGTTAAACCAACTTCATTAATCAATCTTAAATGATATGACAAAGTTGGTTGTGAAATAGATAAATTATCTAATAATGTACATTCACAAGTCTCACCTTTAAGAAGTAATTCAATTATTTCTAAACGATTTGGGTCAGATAGCACTTTAAAATAATTAGCTTGTTTTTTATTCATAAACTCACCTCAGCTGTATCGATATTTATCTATATAGATAATTATCTATATTATATCATTTTAAATATTAATATGTCAATCTAAATTTATCCACAATTCTTCTGAGACAAAGTAAGTATCAAAGAAAATATAGAAAATTCATTATAATAACTAACGCTTTTCTTATGCTTTAAAATATAAAACCCCAACTGAGTCAAATCTCAACTAGGGTTTAATTAAGGCTTTAATACATGTCTATTTTCTCTTGATAAATGAATAATGTATCAAACCAATGCTTTTTTATAGTGGAGCTGAGGGTCCCTTAAACTTTTCCGTATTAATTCAATAGTTTTATTTGTTTAAGTTATTTTTTAAAGAATTTATATGCTTTGTAGCTATTTCATATATTATCTCTAATCTAACACCTTCATACTCATGTGAAATCATATTCCTTAGTCCTATAATGCCTGGCCAATTAATATTACGGTATTTTTCTCTTGTTTTTATCATTAATTTTTTAGCAGTCTCACCTATTTGTTCTAAATTCAATATCACAGCATCAACCTTCTCATAGTTTGAAATAAAACTATTATATGATTGAACCGGTTTCATGTATTCATTAATTCTATCACAATATTTAATGATTCTTTGTATATATTCTTTATCTCTCATATATTAATACTCCAGTTTCATATATCTCATCTTCAATAGATGATTTAGATTTAATGGTTTTATTGCTTAATAGCCCTATTTTTTTGCCTAATCTTTCTCTTAACGCTTCTGCAAACCCAAAAAAATCCAAACCAAATAAAGATGACTCTATAAAAAGATCTACATCGCTATTCGCTTTCGCTGTTCCTTTTATATAGGATCCAAATAAATATATTTTTTCAATATCATATCTCTTTGCTATGTCACTTACATTTTCTTTAATCGTTAAGAATGATAAAATACCAGTAGATTCATCTATATTTGTATATTCTTCCATTTTTACTCTTAAAAGTCTATCTATAACTAAGTCAATTGTCCATTCACTGGGTTTTCTTACTTTCTGTTCCCAGTTTCTTAATGTTTTGACTGGTACTCCAGTTAATAAGGAAACTTGCTCTTGAGTTAGTTCTAGATTTTTTCTAATTACTTTTATCTTATAAGACATAGTATCACCACCCACACATATATTATATGCCCCACTGGGGTATATGTCAATTTTTTTATAAATCATTGGAGTATAAAAATAAATAAGATTCCTTCACTAGAGTAATATAGTTAGTATACCATATCTCCAACTTTTGGAAGCTATTTCATTTTTTATATGGGTTAGTTTACCTATTTAGCTAGTATAGGAAGCAAACTCTAAAAAAAAATTAGTTATCCAGGAAATGTGTCTATTTTACTTCATTTTGATAATATATGTTTTCTCATACAAGTTGCTTCGAATGTTGTTTATTGCTTTCTTTTTGAACAAAAGCATCTCTAAAATGTATGCAAAGAAGCATATAAAACAGTTAAAATATGTTCCCGCATTAGTTTAGCACAAGCCTAATGTATATAATTAACATATTTCGTGTATTTCATTCATCATCTATATATAAAACTGGATTCTAGACATCGTATCTAGAATCCATTGCAAAATCAATACATTTGAAATCATTGATTGCTTGATTAATTCTATATCAATCCAATAATTCTTCTTTTTCTAGGAAAGATAAGTGCTGAAGTGCCTATAGAATATTCACCTAAATTATCAGTTTCAACATCCCACATACTCATATTTATTATATTCACATCGTTATCAATCATCCATTCAATATCATCAGATAAATCCACTAAGTCAACATCTCCGTATGAGTCCCATTATGCACTCAATAATATTGCCCCAGGTGCGATTCCATTTTCTCCTCCCAAAATTGAAGCCACAGCTGTAGCATGAATATGTTCAGCGTTACCTACTTCCTGCTTAACTACAACTGTTGTGTCATCAAAATTGGCATTATCAGTATCAATAATACCTACATCCAAAACACCAATGATAATACCCGTTCCATCATATATTCCATCATTGACTACTTGAGTTACATTTGCGGTGGCAATAGCATATTCTAGTTCATATAATTTCTGATTAGAGTTGGTACCGATTTTTTATATATATATCGCTTTAACATTAGAAGAAGTGCTCAATGTACTTATTGACAAGATTTCATAGATGGATAATTTTTCACTAGAATATCCATCAAAAACGGGTCTGTCATCTTCAAATAAATAAACTGAATTCGTTTAGATAATCACTTGAGTTTTTGCTATATCTTCTAGATAGTTCTCAAAATTCGATACTGACATGCTTTCTTCTGAGAAAATATCACTAATATTATGGCCTTCATATTATATAGGAGCTTCAGTTTCAATATTTATGGATGCTCTTCTAATCTGAAAAGGTACAACTGTCAAGAAAATTGTCAAGATAACTACAAAAATATGTTTTTTCATCTTATTACCCTTCTATTATAGAATCTTTTTATATTGGAAATACTACACTAACTTCAGATATAACATCGTTTTTTGGATATTGTAACAGTATCGCCCAATCCGTTACTACTTCTGATGAGTCTTTTGTATTCTCAATCCCTAAATATATTACTAATGTTTCATCGACTAATGTTATATCAGAAATAAAAGGCTCAGGCAACGCATAGTCGAATTCGATAAAGATTACAACTAGGTAATAACCCTTATAATAGCTCTCTGAGTCGTATTTCTCTAGAGCATTTGGTAATCTATCAGATACTTCGCCCATACGTTCTTCAGAAACAAAATTATTATATGTTGAAATATCTGGAATAATTATAGTTTCTGAATGTTCGTGAATTCCTGAAATATTAGGTATAAGAATAACCTCATTTACTATTTTTGACGCACATGAATTTACAAAAACCAGTAATGATACCAATAGTAAAGATAAAATATATTTATGAATTCTCATTGCTCTCCTCCATTATCTTAAGATAATGTTCAATATTATCACTTCAAAATAATTGAGATTTAAGGTTTTATTTTTATTTATTTGTAATTATATTTAAGTAATTATCTAAAAATATTTCTTTCTCTTTTTCGGATAACTTATGATAATAATTTTTATTTGGTAATATAGCATATCCTAATAATATTCCTCCAATCACCTTTGAATAAGCTTGATAATCTGTAGTTATATTATTAGTCATAAAATATTTCTTTATAGCTAAACTTACATTATTAAATATAACATAAGTAAATCTTAATTGAGCAGGTAGATTTCCGACAATACTTTCAGATATTAACATTCTAACAACTTTAATATTTTTTGAAATAACTAGTAGTCTGTTATCTAATAATTGTTTTATAAATGTATTAATATTAACATTTTCATTAAAATCTAATACTTCACTGAATCTATCTTCAATTACACTTTTAACACTTTGTTCAAATAAATTTTGTTTAGTTTGAAATTTTCTATATAGTGTCACTTCTGCAACGTTAGCCTTTTCAGCGATTTCTTTAGTTGTAGCTGCAATATAACCTTTTTTAATAAAAACATTAATACTAGCTTTTAAGATTTGTTCTGTTTTATCTTTCATATTACAGCCTTTCTTTTTTTAAATAGCTTTATTCTTTTTAAATTTATTAATAATTGTATATTGAATAGACAATACTATTGGCATTATAAATATTGTACTTAATAATGCGAATGTAATATTTACTAAGGTCATTATACCAAAATTAGATAAGATTTCAAAATCAGAAATCACTAATGCACTGAAACCACCAATTGTTGTTAGAGCTGAAGCGATAATTGGTTTACCCATTTTTCCAAGTGTATTTTTTATCGCTTCATTATTATCTTTAGTTTTAGCTTTTTCTTCATAATACCTACCCATTATCAGTATCGTAAACTCAGTACCAATTCCAATTATTAAAGCTCCTAATGTCGCGGTAAGAGGCGTATATTTCATATCAAATAGATACATTACTCCACCTGACCATCCAACTATCAAAGTAATTGGAATTAATGGAATAATTGCTTTTAATGGATCCCTATAAATTATCAATAATCCTATAAATACTAAAGCCATTCCTATAAGAGTAATAGTATATCTTCCGGTAGTTAATGAAGTCATCATTTCTAAATCAATAACTGCTTGTCCTGTAACCGTTACATCCATATCTGAATTGGTAGATACTAAATAATCATTGATATTTGTGATAAATGCGGTCAATTCTTCTGTACTTAAATCTTCTATTTGAATTATAATAACACCTTTAGTTAAATCGCTATTAATCAACATTTTTAATTGTTCTTCTGGAAGATTTTCTATTAATTGATTTGCTGAAACAGAGTTAAGTGGATTAGTTGTTATTTGATTTAAAACTCCTGTAATTGAATTTACTGATACAATTTCAGTAGGAAATTCTATCATTAAATTATTTGTTACATCTTCAATCCAAGCAATATTATTATCTGTAAATATATCATCAGAACTATAAACAATTGATAATTGTTCTGTAGTTCCAATTATTCTTCTTAATTCTTGAATATCTAATAGTTCTTGTGTATCTTGAGGCATAAATGTTTCAATATCAGTTTCCACTCCTACTAATTGATCTAAAAATACTCCTACCCCAGCAATGACTATTGCAAAAATAAAAATAACGTATTTAAATTTTAAAGTGAAATTTGTAATTTTTTTCATAACTGATTCAAATTTATTATTTCTTTTTGTTTTTGTTTTTTTCTTTTCAATTGGGAAAAAACGATCTCTAACAAATAGAATTGGAATTAATATTATTAATGCGAAGACAAAACTTACACCCATACCAATTGATAGCATTTTACCAAAATCTTGTATCATTGGTACTGGTGAAGTATATAAACTTAATAATCCAAGAGCTGTAGCAACAAGAGCTGTTAAGATATTTGGCGTTAACTTTTTAATAGTTTTTATAACTGCGCTTTGTGTTTTATTTTGATTATTCACTATCAACACCTCTTTCTATTTCTTCTGTATAACGGCTTTCAAACTGAATGGAGTAATCTATTCCAAGTCCTATAAGAACAGGAAACACCGCCATTGATACCATTGTTAATCCTATGTTTAGCCATCCCATAATACCGATTGTCGCAACTACTGCTAGCAAGATAATCGCTAAAGGTAATAAACTCCATCTAACCCTAAAAACAATTAGTAAAACAAAAATCATTATTAAAGCTGATAATGCCATCATCATTTGCATACTTCCCATCATTTCGCTTTTAATTGATAAATCTAATACTGGTTTTCCTGAAACTAATGTAGAATCAGTTAATCCTTGTTCTTCTAAGGTATCATTAATACTATCTAATATATCGTTAGCAACTTCATCGGTTACATCACCTTTTAAAACTACTAAGAATTTAATATATTGATCATCAATTGTAAATTCTTCAAACGTACTTCTTAATTCACCTGATTCATCATATAACATTAAATCTAGTGTTGATTGTTTAGTTGGTATACTAGGAGTTAAAGCATTGAAATTATCATGAATTTTCATCAAATTCACACTCATAATATGTAAATTGTCAGCCATAGTTTCTAAGCCTGTAGCTAAAGTCGCTAATTGAGTAGCCATTAAAGCTTGATCAGTTGCCATTCCTGTTAAACCATTTAACAAATTAGTTAATCCAATTACTGTATTACTAGCTATATTTGGTAACGCAGCTGAATTTGTCGATATATTAGCCATTTGATTTGCCATAGCTATTAATTGATTATTAGCTGTAGTTAAATCAGTTACTTGATCATTTAATAACGGATCAGTACTTAAATCATTAATAATAACTGTAATACTGTCAGTTATTGTAATTAACTGAGTACTAAAAGTCGTAAATGATCCAAGCAAATTTGTCACAGCTATACCTAATTGTTCTTGTCCTGTAATCATTCCATTAATCGCGGTGCTTAACTGTGAAAGAGTATCTTCCATATCAGAACTATCTGCATTAGTAGCTATTTGAATGCTTACTGTTTTTAAAGAAACAGAAATATTTTCTAATCCATTAGATAATTCAAACAATGCAGTTTCAAACTGAATTGCTTGTTGCCCCGAAAATTCTTTAATTAAAGATACTGGACTATTTATTGCAAATATTTCATCATAATTTGATAACTCGTTTTCAAGTTCATTCATTAATGCGATATTTTCAACAGTAAATAAATCATCATATCCATTTCCCTCATATATTATAATAATAGGATCACTACCAAATTCTGATTGATACTCATAATTATCTATATATTCTTCAGTATCTGTTTGAATCATTGTTTCATTACCAGTCTTTAGTTCTACTTGAACTACTCCTACTAATGAAACAATAAACATAATAATTCCAACAAGAATAATCTTTATTGGTCTTTTTGTAATAAATTTTGCAAATTTTTGTAACATATACTTCCTCCTTATGTATGTTAGTAGTCACTTACATTACTATACATTGTTAATCTACTATTGTCAACTATTTTTTATTGCTAATTAAATAAAAAATAAATATCTTTAACAATATTAAATATTTCCAAAAAATGATTTGGAACCCCCATAGAAATAAACATAAAAACATATGAGATTTAATTTATCTTGCATGTTTTTTTGTTTTATTTATAAATATTCATTATATATCAAAAGTCCAACTTTTTGGTATCACTTCATTCCTGAAACCTTGCAATAGAGGGGGAAACATAAAAAAGACATCTTGTATTGGATACAAAATGTCGACTTTTTATAAATGGTGCGGCTGATGAGATTTGAACTCACACGCCAATTTGACACTACCCCCTCAAGGTAGCGCGTCTACCATTCCGCCACAGCCGCTAAAATTATTTCATCTTCGAAAATTGTTGAATTCCATTTTTATACTGTGGAAGATTTTCACCTTGTATTAAAGGCAATACATAATTGATAAATTCTTTAGTTATTCCGTTACCCTTAGAATTTATCATTGATTTTGAAACTTTTTTCTCAGTATTAGCGCAAAGATTTAATGGACGCAAATCATATGTTATTTCATATTGTTCTTTTGAAGAACGATTCATCACTACCATTAGGTTTGTCTTTTTACTAATAGCTGCTCTTACAGCTTGTCTACCAACTTCTATTGCTTCATTTACATCTGTTAAACTTTGAATATGTGAAGCCGCTCTTTGAGTAGAGCCAAATTCAACTGGACGAGAAGGAATTCCTAAATCAGCTGAAACCGTAGATGCTAATTTAGAGGCAACTCCCCCTAATTGAAAATGCCCAAAAGCATCTTTTAATCCTGAACTAGAAGAGATAAATATACCTTCTTCATTGCTAATGCCTTCAGAAACAGCTACTAAACACTGTCTTTTCTTTCGATAAATTTCACTTACTTCTTTTTTGAATTTTTCAATAGAGAAAGGAATTTCAGGAAGATAGATTAAATCAGGGCCAAAACCGCTTAAGCTAGCTATAGCTGAAGCCGCTGTTAACCAACCGGCATGGCGTCCCATTATTTCTACTATCGTTACTTTACCATTATGATATGCATGCATATCATAAGAAATTTCCATAATTGTATTAGCGATAAATTTAGCTGCACTACCATATCCTGGAGTATGATCTGTAAACGGTAAATCATTGTCAATAGTTTTAGGAACTCCAATAATATAACATTCATAATTAATATGATTGAAATAATCCGCTATCTTAGCACATGTATCCATGGAATCATTTCCACCATTATATAGGAAATAACGAATATTATATTTTTTAAAAATATATAATAATCTTAAATAGTTTGTGTCATCTTCTTTAAAATCTGGCAACTTATGTCTAACAGAACCAAATGCAGATCCTGGTGTATGTTTTAAAAGTTCTATTTCTTCCTCAGATTGATCTTTGATAAAGATAAATTCTTCATTTAAAGCACCTTGAATTCCGTGTTTCATAATAATTACTTCATCTATAAAATCACTTTGTTTTTGTGCTTCCTTAATTACTCCATAAGCACTTGCATTAATTACTGATGTTGGTCCACCAGATTGCCCATATAATAGATTACCCTTTAATTTTGCCATATAACTCACTCCCATATTTAAATATAATATCATATTTATATCTAAAATATCCAGTTTTTTTTATGAATTTTCTTATTTTTTCTTAATAAATTTTAAGAAATATTCTGTTTATTT
>CAZSZZ010000046.1:0-9130 GCA_964611005.1 uncultured Candidatus Izemoplasmatales bacterium
GATTATTTCTTTAACTATGAAATCTGAAGATTTAGTTATTATATCTATTCTATTGCCATCAAAACTTTCTTGATAACTATATTCTTCATCATTAATTAACAAACCAAAACATACAGTTCCCTTTTTAATTAAAATATTGCTTACCAATGGTCCGGCTTCTCCAGTAGTAGAAATAACGATGTCGGATTTAGTTAATAATTTTGTTTGTTTCGCCATTTCTAAGGCGGTTTCTTTCGAAACAACTCCATATTTATCTATAGTTTTTTTTGAAACTCCTAAAGTATTAATTTTAGCATTATTAGAATATACAATATAAGACAATTCAGTAATATCGGATGCTCCGGAAATTTGAATTATAGAACTTATTATTTTTCCTCCGGTAATTGATTCAGAGGTGCTTATTTTTAAATGTTTTTCTTTTAATAAAACAACTAATATCTTATAAATATCCATATTCTCTCCTACAAATTAAAGCGAAAGTGAAAAATATCTCCATCTTTAGCAACATATTCTTTGCCTTCTAATCGATATTTCCCCAACTCTTTGGCTTTACTTTCAGAACCGGCTTTAATTAAATCATCAAAACTAATAGTTTCAGCTCTAATAAAGCCTTTTTGAAAATCGGTATGAATAATACCAGCACATTCAGGCGCCTTCATACCATCTTTAAATGTCCAAGCGCGAACTTCTTTTTCTCCAGCAGTGAAAAAAGTTTTTAATCCTAATATATCATAACTAACAGTAATTAATTCTTCTAATCCAGAATGCAAAATCCCTAGATCTTCCATAAACATTTGACGCTCATCAACATCTAATTCACTAAGTTCTTGTTCTATTTTAGCGGAAATTACAACCATTTTAGAGTTTTCTTTTATAGCTAATTCTTTAATTTGTTTAACATATTTATTATTATAAAAATCAGCTAATTCATCTTCTGATATATTGCATACATATACCATGGGTTTAGCTGTTAGAAATGAAAAATTCTTAATTATTTTCTTTTCTTCATCATTAAGTTTACAAGCTCTAATAGGAAGTTGTTGTTTCAAAGTTTCATTTAATTTCATCAATACATTATATTCAGCAACTGCTTCTGAATCTGTTTTTAAACTAGCTCTTTTTTTAATTTTAGGAAGCCTTTTTTCTATAATTTCCATATCCGCAAATATTAGTTCAATTAGAATTGTCTCAATATCTCTTAAAGGATCAATCCTTCCATCTACATGAACGACGTTATCATCTTCAAAACAGCGAACAACTTGTACAATTGCATCGCAATTTCTTATATGAGATAAAAATTGATTCCCCAATCCTTCGCCTTTTGAGGCTCCTCTTACAAGTCCAGCAATATCTCTAAATTCAAAAGTTGTATATATTGTTTTCTTAGGGTTATACATCTTTGTTAGAGCATCAACTCTTGAATCGGGAACTTCTACAATTCCTATATTTGGTTCTATTGTAGCAAATGGATAATTTGCAGCTAATACTTTTGAATTTGTTATTGCATTAAACAATGTTGATTTTCCAACATTAGGTAATCCAACAATTCCAGCTATTAATCCCATTATTTCACCTCGTTACAATTGATATTAAATAATTTGCAAGTATTAGAATATGTTTTGTTTTTAATTTCCTCTAAACTTATATTTTTAATTTTTGCTATTTCTTTTGCAATATATAATACATTTTTAGATTCATTTGTTTTTCCTCTATAAGGTTCTGGAGACAAATACGGTGAATCTGTTTCAACTAATAATTTATCTAGAGGTACATCTTTAGCTACTTCTTTCGGAACTCTAGCATTCTTAAAAGTTACAGGTCCGGCTAAGGAAATGTACATATTTAAATCAATAAATTGTTGCATTGCTTCTTTTGAAGCTGAATAACAATGCATTACTCCTGAACCTTCAACATTTTTATATTTCTTAATTATTTCAAATGTATCTTGTAAAGCATCTCTCATATGAATAATTATTGGTAATTTGTGCTTGTTAGCTACCTTAATTTGGTTGATTAATAATTGCTTTTGTTCTTCAATATAAGTTTTATCCCAATAATAGTCTAATCCTATCTCTCCTATAGCTACAACTTTTGGATTAGATAGATGTTCATCCATCCAAGACAAATTAATATCAAAGCTTTTTGCTTCTGAAGGATGTATTCCAATAGCAGCATATATTTCACTATACTGATTTGCTAAATCAATAGCTAACATACTGGAATCAAAGTCATATCCCACACAAATAATTTTATTTATCCCGTTATTTTTAGCTCTTATTAAAATTTCATCAACATTATTTACTAATTTATCACTATTTAAGTGTGCATGTGAATCAAATAACATAATATGTCCTTACTTATGAAAATCGGAAGATATATCCGATTTAAATATTCAAATAATATTCAATTATTTTATCAGTAGTAAATCCCAAAGAAGCAACAACTTCATTACCTTTACCACTTTTACCAAATCTATCTAATCCATAAACATTACCAGCAAAACGATACCAAGTTAATGAGGCTCCCATTTCAATTGCCAAACGTTTTTTACATTTTTTAGGTAAAACTCTTTCTTGAATTTCAGTTGGTTGATTTAAGAATAATTCTACAGATGGCATTGATACTACTCTAACAAATATATTGTGTTTATTTTTAAGTTTTTCTTGAACGCTTAATGCTAATTCTACTTCTGAACCAGTAGCTATTAAAATACCTTCATAATTATCTATATCTTTAACTATATAGGCGCCTGTTCTAAATTCTTCATAACCAACTTTATGGGTAACCGTTGTGTTTTGTCTTGTCAAAACTAGAACTGAAGGTTTATCAAAAGTTGTCAATGCATATTGCATTGCAAATCTAGTTTCATTAGCATTAGCAGGTCTAAATGTATTTAAATTAGGAATAGTTCTAAACATTGATAACTGTTCAATAGGTTCATGGGTTGGTCCATCTTCTCCTACTGCTACAGAATCATGAGTAAAGATGAAAATTGAGGGCAAGCCCATTAATGCACTTAATCTTATAGCTGGTTTCATATAATCTGAAAAAATAAAAAACCCGCCACTAAATGATTTTAAATTATGTAAAGCCATACCGTTAGTAATAGCTGCCATAGCATGTTCTCTTACTCCATAGTTAATATTTCTACCACTACGGTGATTAAAATCATAATTCCCATCTATTCCTTTAACTTTTGTAGAAGCTGTTAAATCAGCTGATCCGCCAATCATTTCAGGTAATTTTTCACTTAATATAGATATGATTTTACCAATACTATTTCTAGTGGCTTCTTTAGTGCCTAATTTAAGTTGAGGAATTAATTCATCAAAATTAACATTTATTTTTTTATCTATTATATTTTTTAGTTTATGATAATCTTCTAAATAATGTTCTTTATATTTAGCTAATAAGCGTGTCCATTCTTTATATTTAGCTTTACCTCTTTTACCAAAAGATTCAGAAAAATCTCCATATACTTCCTTAGGAATATCAAATGGTTCATATGGATAATCTTCACGCTTTCTCATCGCTTTTGTTTCTTCAAAACCAATAGGTGACCCATGAGTAGACGATGTTCCTTGATTTTTAGAACCATATCCAATAATACTTTTAACTTCTATAAATACTGGTTTATCAGATTGTTTTGCTTTTTTTAAAATATCGTGAAGTGTTAATAAATCATTTGGTTTTTCAATCAAAAAATAATTCCAATTCATGCTTTTAATTTTCATTTCAATATTATCATTATTAGCATTTTTAGTTGGACCATCAAGTTGTATATCATTAGAATCAAATAAAACAATTAATTTATTTAGCTTATATCTGCCCGCTAAACTCATCGCTTCTAAAGTAACACCTTCTTGTAAATCTCCATCACCACATAAAGCATATGTGTAATGATCAATAATATTAAACCCTTCTTTATTAAACTTGCTAGCTAAATAAGTTTCTGCTAAAGCATTTCCAACTGCCATTGCAACACCTTGTCCCAAAGGTCCTGTTGTAGAATCTACACCTTCCGTATGTCCATACTCAGGATGCCCTGGTGTCTTAGAATCTAATTGTCTGAATTCCTTTAAATCATTAATTGATATATTATACCCAGCTAGATGAAGAACAGAATACAATAATGCACTTCCATGTCCAGCCGCAAGAAAAAATCTATCTCTATTAAACCAATTTGGTTCTTCTGGATTGGCAACTATATTATTTTTATATAATTCATATACTGTTCCAGCTGCTCCTAAAACAATGCCTGGATGCCCACTATTAGCCTTGTTTATCATATCAATTCCTAAAAATCTTAATGTCTTTATTGATTGTTCCATTTTAACACCACATTTCTCTCATTATATATTATTTATACAAAACATTATAACATATTAAGCCGGTGTTTTAAAGAATAAGCAAAATACTATTTTTCCATAGAAAAAACCTTATTTGATTTTACTCAAACAAGGTATTTTTAATTGATTATATTAAATTATTCAATAATTGTTACTACTGATCCAGCACCAACAGTGTGTCCACCTTCACGGATTGAGAACTTAGTTCCTTGTTCCAAAGCGATTGGATGAATTAATTCAACTTCCATTTCGATGTTGTCACCAGGCATTACCATTTCAACACCCTTAGGTAATTGAATAACACCAGTAATATCAGTTGTACGGAAATAGAATTGAGGACGATAATTTGAGAAGAATGGAGTATGACGTCCACCTTCATCATGTGATAATACATATACTTGTGCAGTAAATTTAGTATGAGGTGTAACTGATTTTGGTTTAGCAATTACTTGTCCTCGTTGAACTTCATCTCTTGCAACTCCACGCAACAATAAGCCTACATTATCTCCAGCTTGAGCATAGTCAAGCAATTTACGGAACATTTCAACACCTGTAACAACTGCAGATCTAGTTGGTTTAATACCAATAATTTCAATGGTTTCACCAACTTTAATTTTTCCACGATCAACTCTACCTGTAACAACTGTTCCACGTCCTGTAATTGTAAATACATCTTCAATAGGCATTAAGAATGGTTTGTCAGTAGGTCTTTGAGGTAATGGAATATATTCATCAACTGCATCCATTAAATCTAAGATTTTTTGTTCTTGTTCAGGATCTCCTTCTAATGCTTTTAATGCTGATCCAACAATAATTGGTGTTTCGTCTCCAGGAAATTTGTATTCGTCTAATAATTCACGAATTTCCATTTCAACTAATTCGATTAATTCTGGGTCATCAACCATATCTGCTTTGTTTAAAAATACAACTATTCTTGGAACACCAACTTGACGAGATAACAAAATATGTTCTCTAGTTTGAGGCATAGCTCCATCAGCTGCAGAAACAACTAAGATAGCTCCATCCATTTGAGCTGCACCTGTAATCATGTTTTTAACATAATCGGCATGTCCTGGACAGTCAACATGTGCATAGTGACGAGTTTTAGTTTCATATTCAATATGAGCTGTGTTAATAGTAATTCCTCTTGCTTTTTCTTCTGGTGCAGAGTCAATAGATGCATAGTCTTTTACTTCAGCTAATCCTTGTCTAGCTAAGACTGTGGTAATAGCTGCTGTTAATGTAGTTTTTCCATGGTCAACATGGCCAATAGTACCAATGTTAACATGTGGTTTTGAACGGTCAAATTTAGCTTTAGCCATTTTTTTATTCTCCTTTATTAATTATAATTTTTTTTAAATTTTATTTAATCGTTATTATTTTATAACAATATCATATATTTTGCAATAATTAAATCACGAATCACAATATCTTGTATCATAGTTAGTTATTGCGTTTTGCAATAATTTCTTCTGAAATTGATTTTGGACATTTACTATAATGCGAGAATTGCATTGTATGTGTTGCTCTACCTTGTGAATTAGATCTTAAGCTTGTAGCATACCCAAACATTTCTGATAAAGGTACTTTTGCGGAAACTTTTTGAGCATTACCCATCATTTCTTGTGATTCTATTCTTCCTCTTCTAGATGTTAAATCACCAATAACATTACCAATGTAATCTTCAGGTGTTACAACATCAACACTCATAATTGGTTCTAAAAGAACTGGATTACATTTATCTTTTGCCTTTTTCAATGCTAATGAAGCAGCTACTTTAAACGCCATTTCACTAGAATCTACATCATGGTAAGAACCATCAAATAGAGTAGCTTTAATATCCAATATAGGATATCCAGCTATAATTCCACCTGCTAATGATTCTTGAATTCCTTTATTGACAACTTGTATATATTCTCTAGGCACAGAGCCTCCAACAATCTTATCAACAAATTCATATCCTTTACCTGGATTAGGTTCAAATTTAATCCATACATGTCCATATTGTCCACGGCCACCTGATTGACGAATAAATTTACCTTCGCACTCAGCTGCGGTTTGAATAGTTTCTCTATAAGAAACTTGAGGATTACCTACTGTAGCTTCTACTTTGAATTCTCTCTTCATTCTGTCAACAATAATCTCTAAATGTAATTCTCCCATACCAGAAATAATAGTTTGTCCTGTTTCTTTATCTGTGTATGTTTTGAACGTTGGATCCTCTTCTGATAATTTTTGAAGAGCAACTCCCATTTTTTCTTGATCTTTTTTTGTTTTAGGTTCAATTGCAACTGAAATAACAGGTTCTGGAAATTTCATTGTTTCTAAAACAACATGTCTGTTTATAGAACATAATGTATCTCCAGTAATTGTATCTTTTAATCCAACCGCAGCTGCTATACCTCCTGAATATACTTCTTCTATTTCAGTACGTGAATTAGCATGCATTTGCAATATTCTTCCTAAACGCTCTTTTTTACCCTTTGTTGCATTGTAGATATAAGATCCTTTTTTTGCAACTCCTTGGTAAACTCTAAAGAATGTTACACGACCTACATATGGGTCAGTCATTACTTTAAAAGCTAATGCAACAAAATCTTTATTGTCATCATGAACAATTTCAATTTCTTTTCCATGACTATCAAATCCATGAATTTGTTGTACTTTAGTTGGTGATGGTAAATAATCTATTACTGCATCTAAAATAAATTTAACTCCTTTATTTTTGAATGCACTTCCACATATAACTGGAAAGAATTTAACAGATAGTGTAGCTGTTCTAATTGCTTTCTTTAACATTTCAACAGGTATTTCTTCACCTTCTAAATAAGTCATCATTAATTCTTCATCAAAATCAGATAATGTTTCAATTAAAGATATTCTTCTTTCATTAGCTATATCTACTAGTTCAGCAGGTATTTCAATTTCTTGATAATTTTCATCTGGACCACCATCGAAGTGATATGCTTTCATAGTAACCAAATCGATAATTCCTGTAAAATTATCTTCGGCTCCAATTGGCCATTGTATCGCTTCAGCTTTTTCACCTAAACGATCATGAATAGATTTAACTGAATATGCAAAATCAGCTCCAATCTTATCCATTTTATTTGCAAAAACTATTCTTGGTACTTTAAATTCATTTGCTTGCCTCCAAACTGTTTCAGTTTGCGGCTCTACTCCCGCTTGAGCATCTAACACCGTTACGGCCCCATCTAGTACGCGTAATGATCTTGATACTTCAACAGTGAAGTCAACATGTCCTGGGGTATCAATAATATTAACTCTATGATTCTTCCAGAAAGCGGTAGTTGCTGCAGCAGTTATAGTAATTCCACGTTCTTGTTCTTGTTCCATCCAATCCATTTGGGAAGCTCCATCATGTGTTTCTCCCATTTTATGAATTTTACCTGTATGAAATAAGACACGTTCTGTTGTTGTGGTTTTACCAGCATCAATATGTGCCATGATACCAATATTACGTGTATTTTCTAAACTATATTCACGTGCCATAACTATGTTCCTTTCCTAATTAAAATCTATAATGAGCGAAAGCTTTGTTTGCTTCAGCCATTCTGTGCATATCATCTTTCTTTTTAATAGATGCTCCAACATTATTTGATGCATCTAATATTTCTTTTGCTAATCTCTCATCCATTGTTTTTTCATTTCTTGAGCGAGAGTATTGTACTAACCATCTAAGTCCCAATGTAACTCTTCTGTCAGGTCTAACTTCACTAGGAACTTGATAGTTTTGTCCACCAATACGACGACTTCTTACTTCTAATACAGGCATAATATTGTTTAACGCTTCATTAAATACTTCTAATGGTTCTTTTCCTGAAATTTCTCTTATACGCTCAAATGCATTATATAAAATATTTTGAGCTGTACTTTTTTTACCATCAAGCATAATATTATTAATTAATTTTGTAACTAATTTTGAATTGTATATTGGATCTGGTAAGACATCTCTTTTTGCTATTTTTCCCTTACGAGGCATAATTACTTCCTCCTTTCAAATTTCTAGTATTTAAAATAATTATTTTTTTGGTCTCTTTGCTCCATATTTAGAACGACTTTGTCTTCTATCTTCTACAGCGGTCGTATCTAATGTTCCTCTAATAACATGATAACGTACACCAGGCAAATCTTTAACACGACCACCACGGATTAAAACAACACTATGTTCTTGTAATGTATGTCCAATACCAGGTATATATGCATTAACTTCACCACCGTTCGATAAACGAACACGAGCATATTTTCTTAAAGCTGAATTAGGTTTTTTAGGTGTCATTGTAGCTACCCTTACACATACTCCACGTTTTTGTGGGCTATTAGAACTTGTGTATTTTTTTTGTAAACTATTGAACCCTATATTTAACTGCGGTGCTTTAGATTTTCTAACTTTATTATGACGTCCATTTTTAATTAGTTGATTAATTGTAGGCATCTTCTATCTTCCTCCTTTCTTAACCACACACCCGGGAGATGTGCTTTTCTCTTTTTTATAAGGCTGCTGGGCAACCTTCCTTATTTTTATAAATTAAAGCGTTATAATTATACACTACATATCTAGGTGAGTCAAGTATTTTTTTTTGGAATTTTAATCCTTTTA
Source organism: uncultured Candidatus Izemoplasmatales bacterium (assembly GCA_964611005.1). GTDB lineage: Bacteria > Bacillota_I > Bacilli_A > Izemoplasmatales > Hujiaoplasmataceae > 4572-104. The sequence goes on from CAZSZZ010000046.1 coordinate 8,971, forward strand.
TTTTTTATTTTAATTTATACTAAAAATCCGTTGATTTTATGATGATTTCTACCTATAAAATTAAAAAAAACCTGATGTTTAAATCAGGAATTTATGAATCAAGTTAGAAAGTAGCCTGGCAACGTCCTAGTCTCGCACCCGAAGGTACTACATTCGGCGC
>CAZSZZ010000047.1:0-9096 GCA_964611005.1 uncultured Candidatus Izemoplasmatales bacterium
TTATATCACTTTTATGTGATATTTTTATTTTTTCTTAATTTTTAAAACAAAAACTAAAACTGCAGTCCCTATAATAACAGTACTACTAACGATAGAAATTATAATTGTTGGTAATGGGTTATAGTCATCTAAAGAAGTGTCTTGATAAAGAATAAATGTAGAATGTTCAGCTACTTTAATATTACTTCCTCCAAGATAAGTTGTTATTTCGTCTGAACCAGCAGTATTATCATCAGTGATTAAAATCCAACCACCACCAGTAGGTAATTTTATTTTAACCATTTTATCATTAGCGTTTTGGATTACTAATATATTGCTATAAGAATCATTGCTTGAGTTATTAGTAATTGAGTATGCGATTATTCCTTCTAAGTCATCATATAAGAAAGTTAAATTATCAATTACATCTTGTGCATTAGGTATTCTAAATGATGGATGGTTTTTACGAAGTTCAATCAAACCTTTAATGTATTGATATACCTCAGCTCCTTCTTCTGATGTTTTTAAATCCCACCTAATTTGATTTATTGAATCTGGTGATTCATAGCTGTTATGATCAAATCCATCACCGCTATCAATTGGTTTTGAGCGCATAAATTCATCGCCGGCATGAATAAATGGTATTCCCTGAGATGTAAAGACAATTCCGTAAGCTTGTTTTACTAAAGCAGGAATTAAATCTAATCTTTCATCTCTTTCTAATGTCAAATATAATTTATCATGCAAAGTATTATTATCATGAGCTGTAACATAGTTGATTGTTTTTGTTGGTTGTGTATGCCAAGCACTATAACTATATGATAAATAAGGATAATCAATTCCTCCAGTAATGCCATATTTTACTTTTTTAATATAAGTAGAATCAAACTCTTTATCTAATCCATCTTGAATATATCCACCAGCTTCTCTTTGGAAAACTGATCCTTTAATACCGTCTCTAGTATCATCATTAAAAGCTGCGACTCCATCAATAAAGCGTAAATTATTTTTACTAGCCATCATATCAGCTGGAAGAGTTGAATTTCCACCAGTCCATGGTTCTCCATAAACCATTATTGTTGGATCTATTGAATGTAAAGCATCTACTACTTCATTCATTGTTTCAATATCATGAAGCGACATTAAATCAAAACGGAACCCTGAAATATTATATTCAGTTGCCCAAAATACTGTAGAATCAACAATAAATTTTCTCATCATATATCTCTCAGAAGCAGTTTCATTTCCCGTGCCTGATCCATTGCTAAATGAACCTGAATCAGTTAAACGATAATAATATCCTGGAACGATTAAATTAAAATTTGAATTGGCGGATAATCCTGTATGATTGTACACAACATCCATATTAACCCTAATATTAGCCTCTGAAAAAGCCATAACAACTTCTTTCATTTCAGAGATTCTTGCTAGTCCATCATATGGATCTTTTGAATAAGATCCTTCAAGAGAATTAAAGTTTAAAGGCATATATCCCCAATTAAATGAATTATAATCTAAATCATTAAGTCTTGTTTCATCGACTACCCCAAAATCAAATATTGGTTGAAGCTGTACATGTGTTACTCCTAATTCTACAATATGGTCAAATCCAGTTTTAGCTCCATCATAAGTGGTTCCTGGTTCTATTAAACCTAGGAATTTGCCTCTGTTAACTTCTAATCCATTCCAGGTATTTGAGGAAGTTAAATCTCTTACATGTAATTCATAGATAATTGCATCAGTGTAGTTTGCCATATTATCAGGACGATTATTGTAAGTAAATCCATTAGGATTAATCTGACTAAAATCAATAACTAAACCTCTGAGTCCATTTATCCCTGTACTTTTTGCATAAGGGTCAACTACTTCGTTTGTCATATCCCCATTAGTAACTGAATATGTATAATATGTTCCATGTAGATTTTCATCTTCTGTATATGAAAAGACACCTTTTTCACCTTTTTCCATAGAAACTGTTTTAACAGGAATATCAGTTCCTCCATATTTTGCAGGAGTTCCTGTATCATACAAATTTAAAGTAACCGCGGATGATACAGGTGCCCATAATTTAAATATAGTTTGATTTCCATTAACAATAGCCCCTAATTCTCCATCATAACCAAATTCATTGTTAAATTCTAACGAATCATAAATCCCATCAAAAGTAACTATATAATCATTAGTGGACGAATCCGATGAAAATATAGCTTGAACTTTATATGTTTTTGAAAAATCAAGATTTTTTTGTAAAACAATTTGTCCTGTATTTCCATCTATATTAACAGAATCTAGAGTTAATTCTAATTCATCTTCATAAACTTTTATATTTGTAGGATTAATTTCTTCTGTAGCACTAAAATAAATTGTATTTAATTCAGTAAAATAAGCATTCTTAAATTTAGGGCTTTTGTCTGGCCCCGCAGGATCATTTAAAGAAGTTCCGATTCGAGAATCTCCTTCTACTAAATAGATATGAAATTCTCCATTATTACTAGTTGAAGGTATATCAACAAACCTATCGCTATCAATATCTTTTTCAACCCAATCTCCTAACCGGACAATCAACCCCATAGTAGTCATATTTGGATAATTATCGGTTATATTTATAGTAGCTACAACTCCTCCAAAATTATAGTCTTCACTCGTTTCATCTGGGACAAAATCAAATGCCTTTCCAGCTTCTGAAGTTGGTTCGCTTTGCCAAGCCCAAAGGGACCATTGACTGTAGTCTCCAGCATAGCGATAATAATGTACACATATTGTATCTGTATTAGTTTCCGCGTTTACTTGATTGATAAACGCTCCTATACTTAATAATGCAAGTAATAAAATTAATATTTTCTTCATATTTTCCCCTCCTCAAAATTGAAAGAATTCAATAGGCTATTTTCATTATATCATAATCTAATTATACATAATATTGGTTTCAAAAAAGATGGAAACGATAACACACTAGAAAAACATTGGTTTTTAGTTTTCGCTCAATGTAAGCCCTTGTAATGAATTTTATAAAATGATACAATAAAATTGAATTAATAATAAATTATGGAGGTAATATTATGAAAAAATTATTTTTACTAACAGCTTTAATGTTCTCGATTATGATTGCGGCTGTTGGTTGCGGTTCAAGTTCTCCTTTAACGATTTGGGTAGGATCTGAATCAGTTGATTTTTATACAAATAAAATGACAGAATATGTAGAAAATTATAATGCAACACATGAGAAGGAATTTCCTTTTGAAGTCGCTGTTAAAGCTGTAGATACTGGTACAGCAGCTTCAACTTTTCTAGATGACTCTGATGCAGGAGCTGATATATTTACTGTAGCACATGATAACTTAGGTAAATTAATAGCTGGTTCAAGTTCAATAGCTCCAGTAACTGATACGGCTTTGTTAGCTCAAATCGAAGCTGATAACCCACAAACATTTTTAAATGTTATAAAGGGTACTGTAGATGGAACTGAATATACATTTGGAGTTCCTTATATTGCTCAAAGCTTAATTCTTTATTACAATAAAGCATACATTACTCCTGAACAAGTACAAACTTGGGAAGGTATTTGGGAAGCTGCTAGAAATAACAATAAACAAGCTTTGTCTTTAACAGGAACAGATGGATTTAATAACTCTTTCTTATTATTGGCTACTCAATATGATAACCATTATACATCTTTAGAATTATATAAAGATGGTATTCAAGAAAATTGTTTTGCAACTGGCGATGATACAATAGCTAAACTAAAATGGGGTCAACGTTTCTTTACAGATGAATTTGGTGCTAAAGCTCCTACTGAATCTGGTTGGGAAGTTGAATTAACTGATGAGATATCTCTTTCAGTAATTGGTGGCGCATGGCATTTTACAGCTGCTAATGCAGCTTTAGGTGAAAATTTAGGCATCGCTCCTCTTCCAACATTTACTTTAACTGAAGCTGATGCTTATGGTCAAGCTGCCGCAGGAACTGTTTATAAATCTGGTACATTCGCTGATACAAAAATGTTCGTAATGAAGAAAAACAGTGATAAAGCTGATTATTTACAAGATATTCTTCTTTTCCTTTCAAGCAAAGAAGTTCAAGAAGAATCATTCATTGCGGCGCAAAATCTTCCAGCGTATAAAAATGCTTCAGTTGAATTTGACGCATTCAAAGAAGATACATTAGAAGCTAAATTAGCTACTGCACAAGTTGATATGTTTGAATGGGGCATTCCTCAACCATTTGGATATAACAGTAAGTTTAACACTTATTATTATTCAAAAGGAGCTCCTGATTTAATCCTTGATATTTTAGAGAATAAAGATGGAGAATTTAGTACTGACCAAGCAATTTATGATCAAATGTTAATTGTAGAATCTCTATGGAAAACAGGATTGCGTCCAGAATAATTAATTCTCAATTGAAAAGGAGAACATATGTATAAAGAAAATAATGCAGACAAAAAAAACAGATTTTTGTCTGCTTTACACAATTTTTACAATAGAATAACTAGAGGGTTTAAAGGATTTATTAATCGTTTTAAAGATAGTTCTACCCCTACTAAGATATCTCATATAATTATGGGGTATGGAAATATAGCTAGAAGACAAATTATTAAGGGATTGTTGTTTTTCTTAATTGAAGTCTCATTCCTTTTAATAATGATTTTTTCGCCTGAAATAAACTCAACTCCTATTGGAGGAAAAGCTATTATTAATTTCTTTACTCTAGGAACTGAAGAAGGCAACATCTTTACTCCTACTGATAATTCTATGTTGATGTTATTATTTGGGATTTTAACCTTTGGTATAATAGCTATGTTTTATGCAGTATATATAACTAATATAAAAAGTTCATATAAGGCTGATTTAGATATTAGAAAAGGTGGGCATGCTTCTACTTTTAAAGAAGATATTGCCTCTTTATTGGATGAAAGATTCCATGTAGCAATGTTAACTCCGGCAATCATTGGTATAGTTATTTTCACTTTATTACCAACAATCTTTATGATTTTCATCGCCTTTACTAATTTTGATTCTCTTCATCCAGCAGGACAAGTATTATTTGATTGGGTTGGTTTAAAAAACTTCACTGATATATTTTCTGGACAAGGTGAAATATCAGTAAGATTTCTTCCAGTTTTAGGATGGACTTTATTATGGGCATTTTTCGCTACTTTCACTAATTACATCGGAGGTATTTTACTTGCTTTATTAATAAATAAAAAAGGTGTTAAATATAAAAAGTTTTGGAGAACAATATTTATAATTACGATTGCCTTACCGCAGTTTATATCATTATTAACAATGCGTAAATTATTATCTGAATATGGACCTATAAATTCCTTTTTAGTTAATTCAGGAATTATTAATTCTCCTATTGAATTTCTTGCAAATGCAAATAATGCTTGGGTAGCTAGGTTTACAATTATTACTATTAATATTTGGATTGGAATTCCTTTTACTATGTTAATGACAAGTGGTATTTTAATGAATATTCCAAAAGACCTTTATGAAGCTGCCCAGCTTGATGGAGCTACAAAGAAACAGGCTTTTTTCCATATCACTGTTCCATATATCTTATTTATTACTACTCCATATTTAATTACATCGTTTATTGGAAATATAACTAATTTCAATGTAATTTATCTGTTAACTGGCGGAGCTCCTACTGTTTCTGGATATATAGCAGGTGAAACTGATTTGCTCGTAACATGGCTGTATAAACTTACAATTGATCAATCTGATTATAATATAGGTTCTGTAGTTGGTATCTTAACATTTATTATTACAGCCACCGCTACTTTGTTAACATATAGACGAAGTAAATCTTATAGAGAGGAGGATGCATTTCAATGATAACAACCATTAAAAATAAAGGCGCAAAGCCTATAAAATATAAGAGCGTTAAAGCATCTAATAGAATATCATTGATATTATCATATACTGCTTTAACGATATTAGCTATTATTTGGATGTATCCAATTCTATGGATAATATTAAATGCATTTCGGACAGAGTATAATAGTTCTAATCAATTAATAGGTATTGTGGTTAGTCACTATTTCCCTAAAGCTGTTGGATTAGATAATTTTAAATATTTATTTACTCAAACTTTATTTCCTAGATGGTTTTTAAATACATTATTTGTTTCTTCAATTACCTTTGTTTTATCAACTATGCTTACACTTTCAGTTGCTTATGTTATGAGTAAATTAAAGTTTAAGTTGAGAAAAACGTTTTTGAATATAGCTATAATTTTAGGTTTATTTCCTGGTTTCATGTCTATGATTGCTATATATTATATATTAAAAGCTTTAAATTTAACTCAAACTCTATTTGCGTTAATATTAGTTTATTCAGCTGGAGCTGGACTTGGTTTTTATGTCGCTAAAGGATTTTTCGATATCATTCCAAATTCATTAATAGAATCATCTCGTTTAGATGGAGCTACTAATTCTCAGATTTTTACTAAAATTGTTTTACCGTTATCTAAACCTATTATTATTTATACAGCTTTATTAGCTTTTATAGGTCCTTGGATGGATTTCATCTTTGCAAGGGTAATTTTAGGAGAAACAAACACTCATCTTCACACGGTCGCCGTAGGCTTATATTATATGATGTACGGCGAATATATTGATTCAAATGTCTTCACGACATTCGCTGCTGGTTGTGTTGTCGTTGCTATACCTATTGTTACACTATTCTTGTTAATGCAAAAATATTATATAGAAGGTGTAACTGCCGGAGCCGTAAAAGGTTAATTAATTATTATATTTAAACATAAAAGGAATAATGAAATGAAAAAAATAACTATAATTATAATTGCTTTATTCGTGGTATTTAGTTTTTCTTCTTGTAATAGTTTCCGCGAATATACTATTCAAGATGAATTGCTAGCACCTAAAAGCGTTGATGATAATTATGGGGTTTATTACGAAGTCTTTGTTGGCTCCTTTTCTGATAGTGACAGAGATGGAATTGGTGATTTACAAGGTTTAATTAATCGGTTGGATTATATTAATGATGGAAAAGATTCTTCAGGTAAGAGTTTAGGTATTCAAGGCTTATGGTTAATGCCAATTACTCCTTCTCCAAGCTATCATAAATATGATGTTAGAGATTATAAAAACATAGATCCTAATTATGGAAATCTCGATGATTTTAGAGAGCTAATATCTGAAACTAACGCTAGAGGAATTGATGTTATTATTGATTTAGTTTTAAATCATACATCAAATCAACATCCTTGGTTTAAAGCTGCAAAACAAGCTATGATTAATGGCGATTTAGATAATAAATATCTAGATTACTATGTAATAGTTAAACAAGACCAAGAAGAAAGTGGAAAAACTTATTATCCATTTTATGGCGACTATTATTATGAAGCTAATTTTTCTAGCAGTATGCCTGAACTTAATATGGATAATAATTTAGTAAGAGATGAGATTATAAACATTATTCAATTTTGGTATGCTTTAGGAGTAAAAGGGTTTCGTTTAGACGCTGCAAAATATATATATCTAGGTGATGAATTTAAAAACATTTCTTTTTGGAATTGGTTTGTTTCTGAAGCTAAAAAAATAAAGCCTGATACCTATATTGTTGGAGAGGTATGGTCAGGAGATTCTGAAATTGCTTCATATTATCAATGCTTTAGCAATTTTGATTTTGGAATGTCTCAACAATCCGGCGCAGTCGCAACTGTAGCTAATCAAATGGATGATGTAAATTGGTTTGTTTCTTATCTAGATAGATATAGAAATATAGTAGAAAACGTAAATTCTAATGCTATTTTAACTCCTTTCATATCTAATCATGATATGAATAGAGCTGCTGGTTATTTAAACGTTGATGATTATACTATGTATTCAGCTGCAAGTATGTATTTACTTTCATCAGGTAATCCATTTATATATTATGGTGAAGAAATTGGCATGAAAGGCTCAAAGGGAGCAGCTAATACAGATGCAAATAAACGGCTCGCAATGCTTTGGGGAGATTCTGATACTGTAAAAGATCCTATTGGTACAACTTATCTTCCTGAAAACCAAATAAATGGCACTGTCAAACAACAAATTAAAGATAAAAATAGTTTATACAATCATTATAAGAAATTAATTATGTTGCGAAAGGCAAACCCAGAAATTGCAAGAGGTGAATATACTGTTTTATACTTTGATGGATATTATACTTTGGGTGGATTTTTAACTACTTATAATAATTCAACTGTTGGTATTATTCATAATATTGGAGAAAATGATATTACTATTGACCTTTCTAACTATACTGATGTAGAATTTAGCATTGTTAGAGGCTATGCTGGAAAAGGAACGGCTATTTTAAGCGGACAAAAGCTTACTATTCAAGCACACACATCAGTGGTTTTAAAATAAGTAAAAGCGTTTACATGTTTTCTTGAATATGTATAAATCAATTGACACAAAATTAGTGTAGTGATATAATTCTAATAGATATAGAAAAAAATTTTTGAGGAGGAAATATGAAAAAATTAATTGTTTTATTACTAGGATTAGTACTTTCAATTGGATTAATTGGATGTTCAAATGATCCTTTAGCAAATGCAGACAAAGATTATTACGTAACTGGGAACTTCAATGGTTGGGATACCATTCAAGATACTGGTTTAATGGTAGCTATTGCTAAAAATGATGACAGAGTTGCTAGTATTAAAGATCAATTGGATGATGTTGAATTCTTATACTTAAAAGAAATCACTCTTCCTACTGACGAAGCAGGATGGACAGTTACTTATAAAATTAATGGTACAGAAACTACTTATGATGGAAATCTTACTGTTAAAATAATTAGAACTACTGCTGGTGATTCAGACGCAAGAGATTGGTGGGCTCAAAGTCCTGAAAGTGGAGAAATTGGAAACTTAACTCCTGATACACTTTATATTCCACCATTCGTTGAAGAAAACGTTGACAGTGCTGGTGGATGGAATGACAACCCTGTTGCTTTTGAAGCTGGAACTTATTATGCAGTATTCGCTGAATTTACTTCTGGAGCTAGAGCTTTAGGATTAATCGAAGTACCTGTTGAATAATAATATTCAATAAAAAAATGAAAAACAAGTTTTTCAACTAAAGAGCCTTTGGGCTCTTTTTTG
>CAZSZZ010000048.1:0-9066 GCA_964611005.1 uncultured Candidatus Izemoplasmatales bacterium
AGATTTAACAATTTATATTATGAAACAAATAAAACAAGATATAATAAATGAAACAAAGGTGAGATTAAAAAAAATACCCGTTGAATTAGATGAATTTATGATAATCTATCATGATGTAGTATTTGAATATTTTGATAATTCAACCTATCGCAATTTATTTAAAAATGTAATAGTTTATTTTCAAGAGCGTCCAGATAAAAATATAAAATCAATGAAAGGTGGAATTTCCTTTGATGGACAAATCGATACTTTAATATCTTTATTAGATATATCTCAATTCAGAATTAACGATGCAGACTATATAAAAAAAGTTGTTTACTTAGCTTTGGCTATGTTTCGAAATGTAATATTAAAAACATTTATTTTAGAACTTAATAAAAAAGAATCAAAACAATTATTAGAAGATATGTTATATATACTGAAAAATGGTTACGGAGGATTAAATCATGCTTAAATTAAAAAATATCAGTAAATCGTATACAATAGGAGAATTTAGCCAAAACGCATTAGACAATGTGAGTGTTGAATTTAAGACAAAAGATTTTGTGGCTGTTTTAGGGCCATCTGGTTGTGGTAAAACAACCTTATTAAATGTTGTTGGAGGACTAGATCACGCAGATAAAGGTGATCTATTAATAAACGGTAGGTCCACAAAAGATTTTAAAGATAGTGATTGGGATATGTATAGAAATAATACTATAGGATTTATCTTTCAATCGCATAATCTAATTCCTCATTTGTCTGTTTTACAAAACGTGGAAATGGGCTTGAGTTTAAGTGGTGTTAGTAAGGCCGAAAGGATAAAAAGAGCTACGGAAGTTCTTGATAAAGTAGGGCTTCTAGATCACATTCATAAACGTCCAAATCAACTATCAGGAGGACAATCTCAAAGAGTAGCTATCGCAAGAGCTTTAGCCAATAATCCAGAAATTATTTTAGCCGATGAACCAACCGGTTCATTGGATTCAGAAACTTCATTTCAAATCATGGAGTTAATTAAAGAAATAGCTAAGGAGAAATTAGTAATACTGGTAACTCATGATTCTGAATTAGCTAAAAAATATGCCACAAGATTAATTAAATTAAAAGATGGAAAAATCATTTCTGATTCTAAGCCGGTAGATAAAGATGCAATCGGTAATGGCGGAATTAAATTTAAAAAAACTTCAATGTCATTTAAAACTGCATTTGTTTCTTCTTTAAATAATATAAGAACAAAACTAGGTAGAACTATTTTAACCGCGTTAGCTGGAAGTATAGGAATAATAGGAATTGCATTAATCTTATCACTTTCTAATGGTCTAGACCAACAAATTCAAGGTTTTGAACAAGATACTTTAGCGGGATATCCTATAAGTATTACAGAGTCAAAACTAGATTTTGAAAAACTTCAAAGCTATAAACAAGAAGATTATACTGAATATCCAGATATAGATAAGGCAATAGTATTTGATGAAAGCGAATTAATGTCTTTTTTACAACCGAATACTATTACAGAAGATTATGTAGAATATGTTAAAGATTATGTTGAAAATGAAGGTAAAGAAACTTTGGCTGGAGTTAAATATGAGAAATATATAAATATGTCTTTATTACAAGAGTTTAATGTTTCTGGAATTGGAGATGTATATGCACCTGTATTTACAGAATTAATTGATTCTAATGATACTAACGCGACGCCTTATGAAGATGCTATGTCAATATTCACATTATTACCAGATGGAATGGTTTTTGAAAAGAACTATGATTTAATTTATGGATCTTTACCACAAAATGATTTTGATAATGGAAATGTTCAAGTAGTTTTAGTAGTTGATGAATACAATCGTATATTTAAATCAACACTTGGAATTTTAGGAATGAATATAACTGATGAAACAGAAGTAGATTTTGCAGATATCATAGGTTCGACTTTAAAACTATACATAGGGATATATGATCCTTTAACAAGTAATCCAGAAGATTCATTGACAGTTACTGTAAGTGGAATAATTAGACAGAAAGAATCATCTAATGTCTCTCTTTTATATAATGGATTGGGATATACATCAGAACTTACAAATTATATCTATCAAAATTATCCAAACGAAGTTGGAGGCATAAAATCTATAAGCTTATACCCAAAAAATTTTGATGATAAAGATAAAGTTAAAAATTATTTAGATGCTTATAATGCAGGAAAACCTGAGGATGAACAAGTATCGTATATCGATAGAGCGGCTACTTTTACCGCGATGGTTGGAGGAGTTATTGATACAATATCAATTGTTTTAATAGCTTTTACAGGGGTTTCATTAATAGTTTCTTCTATTATGATTTCAATTATCACATATGTTTCAGTGATTGAAAGGACAAAAGAAATTGGAGTCTTAAGAGCGCTTGGAGCTAGGAAAAAGGATATATCTAGAATCTTTAATGTAGAAAATATCATTATTGGATTTGGGGCTGGCTTAGCAGGTGTTCTCTTGAGTTTAATTTTGCTAATACCTATAAATCTAATTATCGAACATTTTGCAGGTATTAAAAATGTCGCAAGCTTAAATCCTGTTGCAGCTATTGTATTAATATTGATAAGTGTTACTCTTGCAATAGTAGCGGGATTATTGCCAGCTAGAATAGCTGCAAAAAAAGATCCAGTTATCGCTTTAAGAACAGAATAATATATATACAAAGAAAAAAGAATGTGATATAATTATCAAGTGATATTTACATCATATTCTTTTTATTTGGGGGTATATATGGATTTATTTAAAAAATGTGATGACTATAAAACGGTAGAAGAAATCAAACAGCTTGGGATATATCCTTATTTTCATGCTTTAGAGTCAAAACAAGATATTGTTGTCTCTATGGAAGGAAAAAGAGAAATTATGATAGGATCTAATAACTATTTAGGTTTAACAGGAGATCCTAGAGTTATAGATGCTGGTATAAAAGCTATGAAAGAATTTGGATCTGGAGTTTCAGGATCTAGATTTTTGAATGGGACTTTAACTACTCATGTAATTCTTGAAAAAGAATTAGCTGAATTTTTACATAAGGAAGCTTGTGTGACATTTTCAACTGGATTTCAAACAAATTTAGGAATAATTTCTGCAATTGCAGGGCGTAATGATTTATTATTTGTGGATAGAGAGAATCATGCAAGTATCTATGATGGTGCGAGATTATCATTTGCTAAAATGATTAAATTTAGTCACAATGACATGCAAGATTTAGAACAACAACTTAAAAAAGCAAATCCTAATAAAGGAAAATTAATAATTACTGATGGTGTTTTCTCTATGAGCGGAGATATAGCTAATCTTCCAGAAATTGTTCGGTTAGCTAAAAAATACGGTGCGAGAGTAATGGTAGATGATGCTCATGGATTTGGTGTATTAGGAAAATACGGAAGAGGTACAGCTGAATATTACGGTTTAGAAGATGAAATAGATATTATTATGGGAACATTTTCTAAATCTTTAGCTAGTCTTGGAGGATATATGGCAGCTAGTAAAAATGTTGTTGAATATGTAAAACATAAATCAAGACCATTTATATTCGCTGCTGCTATAACACCAGCTAATGTTGCGACAGCTTTAGAGGCATTAAGAATTCTTAAAAAAGAACCAGAACGCCCTGAAGCTCTATTAGATATCGCTGCTTATGTTCGCAAGGGATTAAAGGAGAAGGGGTTAAATATTATTGAAAATTCAATAGTTCCAATTATTCCTATTTATACATATACAATGTTAAGAACTTTAATTGCTTGTAAGGAATTGTTTAAAAGAGGAGTATATGTTAATCCAGTACTACCTCCAGCTGCACCTGAAGGGGAATGTCTCATAAGAACAAGCTATACATCAACGCATTCAAAAGAGTTAATGGATGAAGCTATCGAGATTATAGCTGATGTATTAAATAATTTACCTATATCCGATGAAGAATTGATGGTATATTTAAATGAAAAATAAAAATAAAATATTTATAATAACAGGAGCTTCAAGCGGTATAGGAAAGGAAGCAGCTACCTATTTTTATAATCAAGGACATAAAGTAATAGGAATATCTAGAAGCTATCCTAAAGAAGAATATAAATATGATTATGTACTATGTGATCTTGAAAAAAAAGAAGATATTGAACGAGCAATAGAAGAAATATCTAAAAAGGTTGATTATGTTGATATATTAATTAACTGTGCTGGAATAGGGATTTCTGGAGCTTTAGAATATACAACATATGAAGAAGCTGAAAGAATAATGTCGATAAATGTACTTGGACAATTTTATATCTCTAAAAAAATGATTCCCTTATTGAGAAAATCAGAATCTGCTAAAATTATCAATATTGGTTCAGTCGCAGGAGAATTAACCATTCCTTTTCAAACGTTTTATACTATGTCTAAATCAGCTGTTCATCGCTTTACAGAAGGTTTGCGTATAGAATTAAAACCATTTCATATAGGAGTTAGCACAGTATTGCCAGGTGATACTAAAACAGGCTTCACAGCCAATCGTTTTCGACCAAATGTAGTTGAAAATGAATTATATAAAGATCGTATAAAAAGATCAATAAATAAAATGGAACATGATGAACAGAATGGTATGAGCCCCATGTCTGTGGTTAAAGTTATAGATAAACTAGCAAAAAGAAAAAATATGCCTATACATGTTACAGTGGGTTTTTCTTATAAAATACTCGTTTTATTAGGCAGAATTTTACCTGAACGACTTGTTTATTGGATTATTACAAAAATGTATGGATAATTTAAAAGGATTTGAATTTCAAATCCTTTTATTAATGATAATTATATACAAGAGGTGATGGAAATGGTTGCATATATAGATTACAGTCTAATAGGACACAAATATTTTATTCAATTAAAAAACAAATATTCAAATATTGATTTTGTGACAGATTTGTTAAGAAAAGATGAAATAGAAATATTAATTGCGATGCCAAAGGTAGTTAAAAATATTAATATAAAAGAATACCCTAACTTAAAATGGATTCAATATTTAATGGCTGGATATGACGGTTTAAATTTTAAAAAGTTTAAAGAAAGCATGATTATTTTTTCAACTGCGCAAAATGTTTTTTCTAAGTCAATAGCTGAAGATGTCCTGACAAAAATATTTTATTTTAATAGGAATATTTCGCATTACATAGAGTCCAAATATAAAAAGAATTGGGAACCGATTCAAGAAGAAATTGAATTAACTGGATCAACTGCATTAATACTTGGAGTAGGTTCGATAGGGAAAGAATTAGCTAAGAAATTTAAAGCTTTTGACATGTTTATTATAGGATATCGTAAAAAACATTTAAATGAAAAAAACTTTGATAAAATTATAGTAATGGAAAGTGAATTAAACGAGGCATTAAATATCGCTGATTATGTTATTATGGCTTTGCCATTAAACCGTGATACTCGGTACATGTTTGATTTTAATAAATTTAAAAATATGAAAAAAAACGCCTTGTTTATAAATGTTGGTAGAGGTGAAACTGTTAAACAAGAAGATATGATATTAGCTCTAAAACAGAGCATAATTAGAGGAGCGGGAATTGATGTTGTATATCCTGAACCCTTACCTAGTGATAGTGAGCTTTGGAATTTAGACAACTTGTATATAACGCCTCATAACGCTTCCTCAAGTATTCATATGGCAAGACGAATTTACGAGTTAATAGTTACGAATTTAGACAGATATTTAGATAATAAAATAGTTAAATACATTATTAATAATTAATGTTTAATATTGATGTTTAATAAAAAAAGACTATATTTTACAAAATATAGCCTTTTTAAAATGTTTAAAATTTAGATATTAAACCTATCTTTTAGAGCTTGCAGTTCCTCTTTTAATACCTTAGGAAGGTTAGAACCATATACTTTTTTATAGTATTCATCTATTGAGTTTATTTCCTTTATCCAAGCATCTCTTTCTACTTCAAATAAAGTTTTAAAGTTTTTTTCTGAAATATTTAAATTTGAAGTATCTAATTTATCTATATCAGGTACATAACCTATTGGAGTTTCGTGATAATTTAAAACATTGTCTGTCCTTTCAAGTAACCACTTCAAAATACGACTATTTTCACCAAATCCTGGCCAAATATACTTATTATTTTCATCTTTTCTAAACCAGTTTACAAAAAATATTTTAGGTAGTAAATCATCATTTGATTTATGATAGATATCTAACCAATGATTTACATAATCAGCTATATTGTATCCAATAAATGGTAACATAGCGAAAGGATCTCTTCTTATCTTACCAACACTTTCATCTAAGATTGCAGCTGTTATTTGAGAACCCATAATAGAACCGATAAAAATACCGTGTTTGAAATTAAAACTTTGATGAATTAAAGGAATCGTAGTAGGTCTTCTACCACCAAATAATATAGCGGAAACAGGCACTGACTCCTCATATTCTTTTGCGAGTTTAGGACAATTTGTTAGCGGAGCTGTGAATCTAGCGTTTGGATGATCTGGCCTTATAGGATCACCTTTATACCAATCATTACCTTGCCAATCAATTAAATGATTAGGAACTTCTTCCGTTAAATCTTCCCACCAAACATCAAAATCATCAGTTAATGCAGTGTTTGTGAAAATAGTATCTCGTTTAATAGTTTCTATAGCAGTAGGATTAGATTTTATAGATGTTCCAGATGTTACTCCAAAGAAGCCGTTTTCTGGATTAATAGCGTATAATCTTCCATCATCTTTAACTTGCATCCAAGCGATATCATCGCCACAGGTTTCAGCCTTCCATCCCGGAAGGCTTGGATTTATCATTGCTAGATTTGTTTTACCACAAGCGCTTGGAAAAGCTCCTGTAATATAACGAACTCTATTGTCTGGATCAGTTAGTTTTAAAATAAGCATATGTTCAGCCAACCAGCCTTCGTTTCTAGCTTGATTTGAAGCTATTCTTAACGCAAAACATTTTTTACCAAGAAGAGCATTTCCTCCATATCCAGATCCATAAGACCAAATCATATCTTCTTCAGGGAAATGAGATATATATTTGTGTTCTATAGGAGCACATGGCCAAGCGGGATCTACATCACCTTTTTTTAGAGGATATCCAATTGAATGAAGGCATTTAACGAATGAAACACCATCGTTAATTAATTTAAGTACTTCATTACCTGTTCTTGTCATAATATGCATGTTTAACGTAACATATGGACTGTCAGTGATTTCTACACCAATCTTAGAAAATCCATGACCAACCGGGCCCATTGAAAAAGGAATAACCCACATTGTTCTACCAGTCATACAATTTTTGAATAAATCAAGCATAATTGGTTTTAAAGTTTTAGGTGGAATCCAATTATTAGTAGGGCCTGCATCATATTCGTTTGTTGTAGAGATAAAAGTTCTTTTTTCAACTCTAGCCACATCACTTGGATGAGAACGGAATAGTAAGCTATTTGGGCGTTTTTTAGGATTTAATCTAATAGCTTTACCAGTTCTAACACATTCTTCTGATAAAGAATCATACTCAGATTTTGTTCCTTCCCAGAAAACAACTTTGTCTGGGTTACATAATGATTTGATTTCATTAATCCAATCATTAAGTAAATTGTTTTGAATCATTATTTAGTCTCCTTATGTTTTGAATTTATATATTTATAGTAGATTTTTTAAAAATCTGTTATAATATTATTAACGAGGTGAATTATGGAAATAAAAAATAAATATATAGCATTATTGATAGATGCGGAAAATATATCTTCAAGTTATGTAGAAAAAATAATCGATGAAGCTAATAAATATGGGGTTATTACTATACGAAGAGTTTACGGTGATTGGACTACTCCACAACTTAATCCATGGAAGGTTAAAATCAATGAATTTGGGTTGACACCCGTTCAGCAATACGCTTATACAACAGGAAAAAACGCTTCTGATTTTACATTAATTATTGATGCAATGGATATATTGTATAAAGATAAAGTAAATAGTTTTTGTATAGTAACTTCAGATAGTGATTTTACAAAATTAGTAACGAGACTACGTGAAGATAATATGTTTGTTTTTGGGATGGGAGAAAGCAAGACCCCTATTTCTCTAGTAAACTCTTGTGAACAATTTGCATATTTAGATAAAATGGTTTCAGCTGAAAAAGAAGCTGATGTTAAAGAAACTAAGGTTGAAGTAAAATCTAATTCGAAAAAGAAATCAAAACCAATTAGTTCTATTACCCCAAAAAGAAGGATTAAAATGGAATTGAAAAATATTATAGAAGAAAATCTAGAAGACGATGGATGGGGATATTGGAGTTTGATAGCCCAACTTCTTCAAAAGAAGTTTCCTGGATTTCATCCAAGAAATTATGGAAGCAATGTAAAACCTTTGATTTTTTTCGAAAAGATGAAAGAATTTGATGTTAAACGTGAAGGAACAATAACATTTATAAGAAACCACAAAAGGTCATCGTAAGATGACTTTTTTTATTGAAAATCTTTTATAACATAATTAGAATTCATTAGATGAACTAATGCGGGATAATTTATTTTAAATGTAATAATATCTCCAACCTTATATTTGTTGTTTCTGCTTTCAAGAATTAAATGATCTGAACTACCACCTAGAATAGAAAGCTTTTCATCAATAGGGACCAAGTTTTCTAAGATAACATCTTGTTTACCAATAGCGAGTATTAATCTAGTCATCATTCCCTTATCTTCTATTTGAGGAATTTCGCCAAATGAATTAATAGTAATCGTTCCATCAGGGAAACTAGGTTTAGTCTTACATTCAATGATTTCCGCTTGAAACAAAAATATATCATGATTTAAACCTTTGATTTTCTTTGAATATGAAGTTTCTTTTCCAAATAAAATAGATTCACCTAAACGCAAGTGATTAATTTCCTTAGGAATAATGTTTTGATTAAATAAAGTTACAGAAGAAGAATTTCCCCCAGAAATAATATCGAGTTTTATTGAAAAACTATTCTCAATTTTATTTTTTATTTTTACTAATCTATTTAATATTATTTCATCAGGAATAAGCCCTCCATAACAAGTTAGATTTGTGCCTATACCTTTAATATTTATAT
>CAZSZZ010000049.1:0-8809 GCA_964611005.1 uncultured Candidatus Izemoplasmatales bacterium
AAAAAAAGAAAGATCCATGTATAAAAATATTATTAGTAATGATATATAAATATAAATAAGCGTTATAATATTTTTAGTTATTATATGTAGATATCTTCCTTTTTACAACGTTGATGCGAAGGATATGTATCTTATTATTTTATTGATGAGCAAAAGCTATTTATTTAAAAATACATTTTTGTTTGATTAATTTTTCTAAATATTTTCTTGGATTTGCTAAAGATTCCTTCTTAGTAGCAACCGTAGGAACCACAGAAATAATTTCATCAAATATTTCAGGCATTGATGCAATTGATGTTAGTGCAAAAATCCCAATTACTTTTTTATTATATTTTTTTGCTAATCTAGCTATTTTTACTGGTGCTTTACCGTTCAAAGATTGATGATCAAAACTGCCTTCTCCTGTAATAACTAAATCTGCATATTTTATTCTTTCTTCTAACTTTGTCGCATCACTTACAATTTCAAACCCGCTCAATAATTTAGCTCCAAGAAAAGTTATTAATCCATATCCTAATCCACCCGCAGCACCTGATCCCGCTTCGTTAGAATGATCTACTCCTAATTCTTTAGATACTACATTTGCATAGTGAAGCATATTTTTTTCTAGTTGCTCTATCATTTTTGCATCTGCACCCTTTTGTTCGCCATATATGTATGAACATCCGTTTTTACCTAACAATGGATTGTCCACATCACAAGCAACTTCAATAAATACATCTTTTAATTTGTGATTTAATCCTGATATATCTATTTTTTCAACAAGACCAATCGAGTACCCATTCAAAATTTTTATTTCTTTGTTATCTTTATCATAAAATTTAACACCTAAAGATTTAAGCATTCCTGCTCCTGCATCATTAGTTGAACTTCCACCTATACCAATTATTAATTTTTTAGCTCCTTCTTCTAATGCATCATTAATAGTTTCTCCTAATCCATAAGATGATGTTTTAAATGGGTTTAATTCATTCTCTTTTAGTGTTGCTATTCCTGAGGAAAGTGCTATTTCCATGATTGCAGTCTTTCTATTGTTACATAAGCAATAATAGGAATCGATTTCATTTCCTAAAGCTCCATGTATTCTTATTTCTTTTTTTTCACCCTTTATTGCGTACATTAAAGAGTCAACTGTTCCTTCGCCACCATCACCAGTAGAAATAATATCTACAGTGTTATTTTCTTTATCAATATATTTATCTATTAGTTTAGCAACTTCAATTGAGGATAGTGTTCCCTTAAATGAGTCTACAGCAATAATAATTTTCATTTAGTTACTCCTTTTTTAGACACGCTTTGATATTATGATTATAATCACTTTTTTGTGATTTTTTTATTTTTACCTCTTGACATACTTATCGCTTGCATTCATATAATATATATTATATCAATTTATAACATGTAATGTTATATTACACATAATAAAAATACACCGATAATCCAGTGTATTTTATTCCTTTATAACAAAATCTTTATTATTGTCTATAAAGTAAAGTCGCTATATATAAAATTGAAAAATCTCTCAATTTTCTAGGATCATATCCAGTTAATTCTTTTATTTTTTTCAACCTATATTGAAGAGTATTTTTATGAATATATAATTCCTCACTTGTTAAATTAATTGATCCATCATTTTTAGAGAAAACCATTAACATTTCGCTCCATTTTTTTATTGTAGATGGTTCTATATTTCCAAACACTTTACTTAGATAAGCTTTTTTATATGTCTCATCAATATCTGATAAAATTAATTCTAGATCGAAATCATTTAAAGTTACAATTTCAAATCTTAGCATTTTTATTGCTAAATATACTAATCTTTCAGCATTAAGATAATTTATATAAATTTCTGAAATATCATTTATCTCTTCTGAATAACCAATAGCTAATTCAACAGAGTATTTTTTAGTAAGATACTCTTTTATGTCTTTAAGCTTATTTATTGAGGTCGATTTTAATAATAATACAAAATTCTTTTGATTATTAACAACTATTTCATCATGGTTTAATCTTTTTTTGATAGAATTAAAAATCATTTTCCTTATATTTATATTATCAAATGGTTTATCTTGAAGTTTTATTACCACTACTCTTTTAATGCTTTTTAATTCAATATTGAACGAATTGGCTATTGAAATTATCGAATCAATAGGTTCCCTATTGTTAATCAATAACCCTACAATATACCTATCATTTTCTTCTCTAATTTCTCTTTGGTCTCTAAAATAAAATTCTTTAATGAGAATTTCTGTCATTTTAACAATAACAGAGGAAAATTTTTTAATCTCGTCATATTCTCCAGTAATTCCAATTGTGGCTATAATTTCATTTTCAAATTTAACAGGATAATTTATTCCTACTTTCGTTCCAAGATATTTATCACTAGAATAAACAATTACTGGAGATTTAGTTTCATATACTTTTTTAGATCCTCCATGAAAATGACCAATTCTAGATGGGTCTGTTGAAGCTATAATTATTGAATCTAAATCGATATAATTTATATCATGATTGATTACACCTTTAAGGTTTTCAACAATATTTATCGCCTGTTTAGATGAGATTTTCATATAATCACCTCTAAGTTATACTAACATAAATCATCAATAAATTGAAGAACAAGCTTCAACTCATCCTTCAGATACTTTTTTTGATTAAGTAATCTTCATAAAATTGATTTTTCAACGAGGATTTTTTTAATTATTATACTTTTTAATATAATCCCACACTCTTCTTACAACTCTTGCATGGTTTAGCTTATACCCTAAAGCTCTAGTTTTTACTTCATCAAATCTTTTTTGTGTTAATAATGCACTTAATTGCGCTTCTAAAGCAGTTCTTCCCATATTAGGGGTTTCAATAAATGGTTTCAATTTTTCTGCTCGAATCTTCTCATTTTCAATATCAATCTCAGATACATATTCGGTTGTTTTATACATAGAATAATCTTCTTTTACAATATTATCTAATACATTAACAAATACTGAATTTGATTTATAATCTAGTCTTTCCAAATACAATTTAATTGTTTTAATTTCTTTTTTATCTAATTTAATTTTATTGGAAATATCAGTTTCTTTTTCTTCTAAAAAATTAGTTTCTGTAATTTTATAAATCTTTAAATCAGAATTGATAACAAGATTTGTTTTTTTGCTAGTTGTATTATAAACTCTTAACAGTAGGGCTTTACCATCTAATGATCGTTTCATACCCGTTACTTTTACATTGTAATCAAAAGATTCAAACGAAACAAAACTCATTTCTTTTGGTAAATCTCCTTTTGATTCTTCGGTTTCAAAGATTATTGGATCTGTATTAAAATCATCTGCTATTTTAACAACTTTTCCTTCTTCATAATTACCTTTATGTGGATAAACTGCATATTTAAATTTCATTTGTCTTAAACATTGTGCGTCTGGAGTATATATTTTAGGACCAGCATCACCTAATCTTGAATTAATTTCATCGGCAACCCATTCAACACCTCTAAATAATGTAAGTTCAATAACATTATTTTTTTCATTTATAGTAAACTCAGGCAATCCTTTATCTAAAACCGCTAATCCTTTTTTATCATCACTAATATCAACAAATTCACGATGAGGAAATATCCGATTTGGTTTAGGTTCTCTGGCGCCAATAATAACTTCCTTAACATAATCAGGGATTTCTGATTCATCAAAATCTTTATATGAAATATTTCTAGTTACTACATCAAATTGAGCACCAGCATCAGATGTTTTGGTTTTTATGTTGGTTTTAAACAAGGCTGATACTATATGATTTTTAGCTGTATTTAGAATATCAGTTTCAAATTCAACCACAGCACTTGCAGACCTAATTTTAATATATGATGTTACAGGCATTATAATTTTATCTTTAGCTCTTTCTGTTCTATTATTTATTATTCCTACAGGAATTTCAAAATCATACTTCACTTTAATAATAACTAATTTATCAGATTCAACTTCAAACGATATTTTTGCTTTAACATTTTCTGTAGTATATAGTTCATCCTTATTAGGAGGTGAATAATTATATTCATCTCCAGCATCAGCTTTATCTAACAAAATTCCTTGATTCTCGTATAATGTTCTCTGTTTTTTATCAAATATGTTTATAGAACCATTACTGTTGACAGAAACTAATATTTTACTGTTTTCAATTGTCAATAATTCCTTGTTAAGTATGAGCTTATCATTTGACTCTTCATTTTTAGTAACAACTTTGTATCCGAATGCAGGTACATTTTTAACTAATATTACTTCATCATTTTCTATTATGATATCTCTTTTATAACTGGCTGTATTAAATACTACTAATCCTTTATTTTTATAAGTATTAGTTGTATCTATTTTTGATAATAGTGATGCGGATACATCATTTAATTCATCATTCAACAATGCATCTACTAAATCAGTACGGCATTCCATGTCCTTATGAACATCATCAATTGAACATCCACAAATAGAATCATGTGGTTGATTCATAAGAAGTTTTTTATATGCAGCATCTATATGATTATTATTATATTCACCACCAGTTAAGAAATTCATAACTGCAAGTGGTTCAACTCTCTTTTCAATTAATCTTTCTGATTCATAATTTTGCTGTTTTAGATACATTCTAGCTGATAACGTGCCAGGAAAAACAGAAATAAACCTACCACTGTAAAGCGGCCCAGATAATATTTGCATATCTGGATTTTCAGCTAGAATGTTATCTAAATATTCAATAGGATTGGATTGTATAAGCTTGTAATTATTAGTATCTTTTCTTCCGTTTTTTATCATTTTTAGAACATCGTCAGGTTGTATTTCTTGATCATATCCATTTAGCAATAACATATTATCTGTAGTCGCAAATGGAAGTAATCTTTTGTATGTATCTTTTATTCTAGCATCAAAAATATCTTCATGTTCTGCTAGTCTCATTCCGTTTCTATATGAATCTAATAAATATATGGAAGGTAACTTTGTTCCATCTGGAGATTCCCATAAAAACTCTGAATGAACATTTTGAGGATCCATTTCAACTCCACGCCAAACATATAATCCTCTTAAATCAGCATTTCGTAAAATTTGTGTAGTTTGTGAAATTTGACCAAAATTATCTAATAACCAACCTACATTCATTTTTTTCCCATATTCTTTTGAAATCTTATTTCCTAAAATAAGATTCTTAACAATAGATTCTTCACTAACTAGTTGATAATCTGGTTGGTTATATAAAGGCCCAATAAATATGCGTCCTTCAGACACATATTTTCTTAATTTAGCTTTTCTTTTTGATACACTTAATCCTTTTTTTCTAACTTCAGTATAATAATCTTCTAAAAGCATTGTTTGCCCATCTAAAACAAATTGATAATCTGGTTCTTTCTCGAGCATGGCAAACAACCCTTCAAAAAAGTCTATTAACCATTCATTAGTGTATTTTGAATTTAGATACCATTCCCTATCCCAATGAGTATGTGATATTATATGTAATTTTTTCATTTTTCACCTATTTTATTCTTTGGCCCGTCTTTTCATCAAATAAAATATATCTATCTGTAAACCCTAATTTTACTGTTTGATTAATTTTTAAATTTAATTTATCAGATACTATTTTAACTTCATTATTTTCTACATCAACTGAAATAACTACATGAGAGCCTTGAGGTTCAACAATATTTATTTTTGTTGAAAATAATTCTTTATCATTAACAGTTATATTTTCTGGTCTTATTGATAATATTATTGTTTTATTTAAATATAAATCGAGTTTTGATTTTAAATCTTCTTTTAAAACTTCAAATTTAAATATTTTATTAGTTAAAAAATATTTATTCGCTTTTTTCTCTACTTTAACTTTAAATAAGTTTGAAGGTGGAGAACCAATAAATTGAGCAACAAACATTGTTTTTGGCTCATGGTAAATTTCGTTTGGAGTACCAATTTGTTCGATATATCCATTCTTCATTACTACAATTCTATCTGCTAATGATAATGCTTCAGATTGATCATGTGTTACAAATATTGATGTTGAATTTAAGTTTTGATGAATGCGTTTTAATTCAGTCCTCATAGATACTCTTAATTTCGCATCAAGATTTGATAGCGGTTCATCCATTAAAAATAATTTTGATTTAATCGCTATAGCTCTTGCAACAGCTACACGTTGTCTTTGTCCACCTGATAATTGAGATGGATATCTGTCCAAATATTCTCGAATATTACAAATTTCTGCTGCTTTTATAACTGTTTCATTTATTTTGGTTTTACTCATTTTTCTTAATTTTAAAGCATAAGCTATATTATCATACACCGTCATGTGAGGCCATACTGCATAACTTTGGAATATCATTGAAATCCCTCTGTCTTTAGGTTGTAAATTCACAATTGACTTACCTTCAATTAAAATATCACCTTCAGTAACTGTTTCAAGCCCAGCAATCATTCTCATTGTGGTTGATTTTCCACAACCAGAAGGGCCTAAAAATACAATAAATTCTCCTCGTTCTATCTCTAAAGTAAATTCTTTAACAGCCGTAACTTTGTTATTATATACTTTTTTTAAATTTTCTAATTTTATATAAGACATAATTTCCTCCTGATTAGCCCCATAATTGGTTTATATATTTTCTTAAGTAAAATGTGAAGAATGCTGCTGGTAGAATTAACAAAATACTTCCAGCCGCTGCATAATGAATGCTATTAACTCCACCTATTGCTTCATATAATACTAATGACAGTGTTTTATTATTAGTTGTCAATAATAATGCAACAGCAGTATCATTCCAAGCTGTAATAAATGCATACATACTCGATGCTGCGAATGCAGGCAAAACCAGTGGGAATGTTATCTTTAAAAATGTTTTAATTTTAGTTGCACCAAAAACTAACGATGCTTCTTCTAGTTCCTTATTTACACCCATAAAAATACCTCTTGTAATCCAAGCTGTCAATCCAATATTTGGTATTGCATATATAACAGCCAGTCCTAGCATTGAATCAAACATTCCAAATTTTATAAGCATAACTGCTGCAGATACGGAGATAGCAATTGTTGGAAACATTCTGACAATCAAAGCAGCAACACCAATAGCTTGCTTCCCCTTTATATCAGTTTTAGCTAATGCATATCCTAATCCTCCTCCAATTCCAAGAGATAGAATAATGGTATATATAGCTGCTTTAATAGAATTAACAAATGCTTCTCCAACCCCATCAAAGGTTTCAAAGAACTTTATATAATTAGCTATAATATTTTTATGCAGTTTCACCTTTATAGGTTCTCCGGTCTCCTTTGCAGGTAACATTATTTCCAATAATTCATCTTCCTCTAAAAATACATTAAAATTTTTCTCTAAATATTTAGATAGATTTTTTTCATCCCCAAAATTTAGTATTACATACTCACCTTTATTATTTTCTCTTGCTAATACATATCTTTCATATGTTTCGTCATAAGAAAATTCAACATTATGAGAAAATGATGGAAACATCTGTCTTGGATAATCGCTCACCTCAATAAGTGATGAAAATGATGTTGTTGTTAAATATATCAAAGGAATAATAAAAGCAAATGCAACAAACACTATGAACATATAAAAAATAGTTGATTTTATGGTTTTTTTTGTTTTATTTATTTGAATATTATTTTTACCCATTATTCAAACTCCTTTCGGATTTTTTGTTTGCTTGCAAGAATAAGACAGCCATCGTCATTACAATTATTATAACTAAAACAGAATAAGTAAATGCCAATTTATCTGCGCTCTCATCCGAATAATAGAATTTGGTATAATATACAATTCGTTCAACTAAGAATGGAACTTTGTTAAATCCAAAAATCATTACTGAAAGCAACCAAATTTGAATACCTGAGATAATTCTTAGAAGTAGAGCTGTAATAATGGTTGGTTTTATTATCGGAATAACTATATCTGTAATCGTTTGTCTTTTAGTCGCTCCAAAAACCATCGCTACTTCTTGATATTCTTTATTAAGATTTTGTAATCCAGCTAATATAATAATCATTACTGATGGTAACACTGTCCATGTATCAACTAATATTAAAAACATAACAGCTTTCATTCCAGATACAGTTGTCCAAATAATAGGTCCATCTGCTAACCCTACTAGTTCTAGAATATTCTGTAATCCTGTAACTTCTAGTAATGAATTAATCCAGCCAAATTCAGTTAATCCAGTATTCCAAATTATACCAACAGAAGCGATAGGAATTGCCATTGGTAACATCATAAAAAATAAAAATAAATTAGAACCTTTAAATTTCCGATTAATTAATAGTGCTAACAATAACGCTAATACAAATTGTAAAATAATAGAAACAATTGCAAAAACTAATGAATTTACCAACGCCTCAGAAAAATGTACTTCATTAACTAATGCAACGATGTTATTTAAAGTGAATCCTCCGCCTTCAGATGAAGTTTTTGTAAACACTTCATAAATCGCAGTCAAAACTGGATATGCCCAAAATATAAGATAAAACAAAAAGGCTGGAGCAACCAAAATATACGGAGACTTTATAACCTTTAATATTTTAGCTTTTATTTTTGGTGAATTATTAAATTTATTATTATCCATTTATTATTCCTCCAAAATCCATCTACTTACTTATATTATTATAGCAAAAAACGCTTTCATTTGTTACGGTCTATATACCAATTATTTAATAATAATCAATGATATTTTTGTTACTTATAACTATAATAATGCTATATAACTCTATAAATTAAGAATTGAAATAAAATCAAAATTTAAAAATAGTTGTAAATAAACAACCTAAGTAAGTAAGT
>CAZSZZ010000050.1:0-8771 GCA_964611005.1 uncultured Candidatus Izemoplasmatales bacterium
GTATTCTTATTAACATTATACAAGTTTTTATCTTAAAAATATAGTCATTTATCAATAAATGATTATATTTACAAAAGAAAAAAGACGAAATTAATCGTCTTAATCAATATCAAGATATCCGATTATTATTGTATAAAAAGCTTCATTCCAATTTAAATTATTTTGATAAAACATTTCATCTATAAGATCTTGTAGAGATATTTTTATAATACTAGTGTCTGTTTGTGTTAAATCTATATTAGAAGGATTATATATATAAATGCTATTATTTATAAAATCAGAATAATCTCCACCGACAAAGGCATCTTTTTGAATTTCTTTTGTAAAATCATCCGTATTAATACTATCAATATATACTATATTTGAATTAATTTTAGCCTCAAAATTCTCTCCAATAAACCCGCCTAAAATACAAGAATTATTATCTCCTTTAGAACCTGAAAGTGTTATTTGAGAATCAGAAAAATTATCTCTTAATTCACTAGCTTGATTGAATCCAATAAATCCACCAATAAAGATATTAGATTTTGAATTTATAACATTTATAGAACTTATAGAAATATTATTTTGAATATATATAGAAGTATCTGAATATTGACCATTGCCATTATCAAGAAGGATACCACCATAATTATGTCCTAAAAGGCCTCCAACATAAACCAAGGTATCAATTCCAAGAGCTTCAACTGTTATATCAATATTAGCTATATTACCATCTATTGTAGAATTATATGACTTACCAATGACTCCACCTACAAAGGCAATCTCAGAAGATTTTATATTAATTGTCCCTAAAACCTTATTATTAATAATGATATTTGGTGAAAAATCATCTAGAGAGTCAGTATTTACTCCACTAGAAATCCCTGCTAACAATCCCGCATAAGTATTGGATTCGGTATTATAAACACTGATGTTGCCAGAGACTTCATTGTTTGAAAGGTCTCCCTTTACTATTCCTGCAATACCTCCAACGTAGGTTATAAAATCTGAGCTGTAATCAATTTCTATATTTGTTAAAGTTAGATTCTTGACTTCACCAGTAACATAAGCAAATAATCCGTTTAAATATTGGTTTTTGTTTGTAATTGTTAAATTAGATATCGTATATCCATTTCCATCGAATATCCCCATAAATGGCTCATTATAACTACCAATTGGATTCCATTCAATACCAGTTAAATCAATATTTGTTACTAAACGATAAGATTTATTTAATTCCATATTTGTTAAATCATTTATATTCGATATATCAATAAAATTTTCTGTATCTATAGTTGTAGTTTCTAAGGTTGTTTCAGTATTAGAATAATCGCAACTAGATAAAATAAATACAAATATTAATACAGAAAATAATAATATTATTTTTTTCATATTATCAACTCCAGGTTAAGATATTAACATATTTTAATGTGCTTTTTGTGTCTAAAACAATGTTTGTTGGACAATTTGATCATCTAAATCATCTTCTTCATCTTGTTCTATATCAATTTTAGATTTCTTTGTTTCGCTTCCAGAAATAATTTTCTCTAATTCATATAAAACATCATCATTATCCTCTATTATTTCTTCTTCATCTTTAGAATCATCTAATTTTTTCAAAATTTGTATTGCCTGAGAATAATTATCAATTTCACATAATAAGTAATTAGGTTTATGAGATTGAGGTATATAAGGTATTCCAAAGGCAAATCTATCTGGTTTTAAATCAATTCCAGGAATAATAACTTCACTTTTTTCAGATAAAAGTCTAATAGTTAATATCTCTTTCAATCTAAATATATTTTCAGCGATAATAGCTTTAAAACTGTAAGGATTACTCTTAACCGTTTTTAAATAACGCTTTCCTTTAGCCGGCCTTCTAAATGAATCTATATTTTGAGTAAATTCTCTGATTAATCCTCCTCGATTTGTAAGGAATAAAACTTCATCTTTATTGATATGAGTAACGTATTTAGCCCCAACTAAAAAATCATCTCTTAAATTTATTCCTTTAACTCCTCTAGCATTTAAAGATTGTATTGGAATATCATCAATATCATATTTTAATACATAGCCTTTTTCAGTGGCTAGAACAACTTCTCTATCAAAAGATTCTCGCAAATCTACTGATACTAGATAATTAATCTTACTTGCGTACATACAACGATATGTTTTATTTATTCTTGATTTTTCAAATTCAGATAGAGACACTTGTTTTATCTGACCTTCTTGGTTAGCTAATAATATAAATTTTTCTAAATCAAATTTAGCAACTACTATAAAATCAATTACTCGTTCCTGAGCTTTTAATTCTACAAATGAACCTATATATTTCCCTGTTTCCTTCCATTTTAAATCAGGAACCTTATAAGCTGGGACTATAAAATAATTTCCTAAATTTGTAAAAAACAATATATGATCACGAGTATTTAATGTGCATTGTTTTAAAATCATATCTTTATCTTTCAAACCTGTATCTCCAACGGTAGCTTGAAAAGATTTTAGAGATGATCGTTTAAAATATCCGTCTCTTGTAATAACGAATTTAACTTCTTCATTTTGTATTAATTCTTGTTCATCTATTTCAACTTTTAATATTTTTGACTTAATCACTGTTTTTCTTGGTGAAGGATATAATTTTAATAAAGTTTCTAATTCATGAATTATAACTGACTCCAATTCTGATTCATTTGTCAATATTTTATTTAATTTATTTATTTTTTTAGTAAGTTCCGCAGCTTCTTTACGCATATCTTTAACATCAGTTGTCGAAAGACGATATAATTGTAAGGAAACTATTGCATCAGCCTGAACTTCACTAAAATTAAAATGTTCCATCAATGTTTCAATAGCGTGTTTTTTCCCTAATGATTTTCTAATCAAGACAATTACTTCATCTAGAACATTAACCATATTTAAAAACCCAAGTACGATATGTTTTCTTTTCTCGGCAATTCTTAATTCATAATTTGATCTATTTCTAATTACTTCCTTTTGATGTTGAATAAATTCATCTAATATCTCTAGTAAAGATAATTTTTTAGGGCTTCTTTGTGATATAGCCACTATATTGTAATTATATGTTATTTTTAAGTCAGTATTTTTAAATAGGTAAGCTAATATAACATCGGATGAAATTTCTTTTTTCAAAGTTATCACAATAGAAAGCCCCGTTCTATCGCTCATATCTTTTATTTCTACAATTCCATCTATTTTCTTTTGTAAACGGATATCATCTATCTTACGTACTAAATCGGCTTTATTAACTTCGTATGGAATTTCTTCAACTATAAGTGATGTATCTTTTACAATGACTTTACTTTTAACTACTATCTTACCCTTGCCTGTTAAAAAGGCTTTTCTTATTTCTTCTTCACCCTCTACTATTCCTCCGGTAGGAAAATCAGGTCCTTTAATAAAGGCTAAAATATCGTCAATATTTGAATTTGGATGTTTTGTCCGATAAATTGTAGCTTGAATAACTTCAGAGAAATTATGCGGTGGTATATTTGTTGCATAACCAGTAGCCATACCTGTAGCTCCATTCACCAATAAATTAGGAAATTTAGCTGGTAGTACAACTGGCTCTAATTCTGCATCATCGAAGTTAGGAACGAAGGTTACCGTTTTTTTATCTATATCTTTTAATAAAGCTTCTGAATATACGGAAAGACGAGCTTCTGTATAACGCATTGCAGCAGCTGGGTCGTTATCTATAGAACCATTATTTCCATGCATATCGATTAAAAGAGTATTGCTCTTCCAGTATTGGCTCATTCTAACCATTGCGTCATACACGGATTGGTCACCGTGAGGATGATATTTACCTATTACATCTCCAACGATTCTCGCAGATTTTTTAAATGGTTTATTAGAACCCATACCTAAAACATGCATAGCGAAAAGAATTCTTCTTTGAACTGGTTTTAATCCATCGCGAATATCTGGAAGCGCTCTATCTTGAATTATATATTTAGAATACTTTCCAAATCTATCACTGACAATTTTCTCTAAATTCATTGGGATGATTTTTTCGTTTAAAAAATCATCTATTTTCTTTTTAGTAGATTTACTCATTTGGATTCACCCCAATTTCAAAATCATCATCATTTTCAAATGAGACAAAGTTGTCAATCCATTCTTTTCTAGGCTCAACTTTATCACCCATTAAAACAGAAATTCTTTGTTCAGCATCAGCTAAATTATCTATCTTAACTTGAATAAGTGATCTGGTTTTAGGATTCATAGTTGTATCCCAAAGTTGTATTGAATTCATTTCACCCAAACCTTTATAGCGTTGAATAGTATAGGTTTTCATTTTTTTACAAATGTTTTCTCTTTGAAATTCATCCCAAGCATAAAAATCACCTTTTTGTTTAGATGATATTTTGTATAAAGGTGGTAAAGCAATATAAAGCCTTCCAGCTTCTATCAATTCAGGCATGTAGCGAAAAAAGAAAGTAATTAATAATACTTGAATATGTGCACCATCAGTATCCGCATCTGTCATAATTATAATTTTATTATAATTTGCCTTACTTAGATTGAAGTCACTACCAATTCCGGCTCCAATAGTACTGATAATAGTAGCTATTTCTTCATTTTTTAAAACATCTTCAATCTTTTGTTTTTCAGCGTTAATAACCTTTCCTCTTAAAGGTAATATCGCTTGAAAAGTTCTATCTCTTCCCTGTTTAGCTGAACCTCCTGCAGAATCACCTTCTACAAGAAACAACTCATTAATCGCAGGGTTTTTAGTGCTTGTGGGAGCTAATTTACCCGAAAGTATAGTTTCTTTCTTTTTAATCTTTTTTACAAGTCTTGCGTCTTCTCTTGCCTTTCTTGCGGCTTCCCAAGCCTGTCTAGCACTAACAGCTTTTTCTAATAATTTATTGGATATAGAAGGGTTTTCTGTTAAATATATGTTTAATTTTTCAGATACTATAGCTTCTACTGAAGGCCTTGCCTCAGGTGAACCGAGTTTATTTTTAGTTTGCCCTTCAAATTGTAATAAATTCTCAGGAATTCTAATAGAAATAATTGCGGTAAGTCCTTCTCTTACATGAGTTCCTTCTAAAGATGCGTCTCTTTCTTTAATTATATTCATTCGTCTTCCATAATCATTGAAGACTTTGGTGAAAGCTGATTTAAAACCAGTTTCGTGAGTTCCTCCATCTCTAGTTCTGATATTGTTCACAAATGAAATTATATTATCAGAATATTGTTTAGTATATTGAAAAGCAACTTCCACTTCAATTCCATTTTGTTCTCCAGAAAAATATACAGTATTGTGCAAAGGTGCTTTATTTTTATTTATATATTCAATGTATTCTTTAATTCCATTTTCAAAAAGAAAAGTTCTTCTCTGTTTTGAGCGATAATCAATCAATTGTATTTTTAAACCCTTAATTAAAAATGCACTCTCTCTCACGCGTTCTTCAACTGTTTGAAAATTAAATAATGTCGTAGAAAAAATAGTTTGATCAGGTTTAAACCAAACTTCAGTTCCTTTCTTTTTAGTTTCCCCCATAACTATTAAATCTTTGACTTTTTTCCCACCATTTTCAAACCGCATTTGATAGATTAATCCATCACGATACACCGTAACTTCTAAAAATTCACATAATGCATTAACCACAGAAGCTCCAACTCCATGAAGTCCTCCAGCTACTTTGTAAGCACCATTTGAGTTAAACTTTCCACCTGCATGAAGTTTAGTGAAAATAACCTCAACTCCAGACACTCCTGATGAATGCATATCTACTGGCATACCTCTTCCATCATCAGAAACTTTAATTGAATTGTCTTCAAGTATCTCAACTTTGATAAGTTTTCCAAAACCCGCAAGTACTTCGTCGATAGAATTATCAATAACTTCCCAAACTAAATGATGAAGGCCTCGAGAGTCAGTTGAACCAACGTACATTCCAGGACGTTTTCTAACCGCTTCTAAACCTTCAAGTATTTGAATTGATTTTGCATTATAGGTATTTTTTTGTTTTGCCATATAATCTGCCCCTTTATTATCTATTAAATATTATATCAAATTTATTAGCTTTTTTCTTTATTATTTGGCTTTTTTTTGGTATAATTTAAGCTGTTATAGAAGAATTTAAAAATAAGATTGATATTTTATTATAGAATTTTATAATATTATTTAAGAGAGGAGTATACAATTAATTTAATATATTAATTGTAAAAGATAAAGATGTTAAAATACATTTTGATTTTATTAGCTTATCTATTAGGATCTATACCTTTTTCATATATCTTAGGAGAATATTTCAGACATGATGATATAAGGCGACACGGTAGCGGTAATATAGGAACCACTAATGCTTTTAGAGTATTTGGAAAAATTATAGGAATCTCTGTACTAATACTAGATGTATTAAAAAGTGGATTATTATTATTCTTAATAAAAAATGATATTATTTTCGCAGATAAAGAATTGTTTCATCCTTTAATCTATGGTTTCGCATCCGTATTGGGACATATATTCCCTGTTTGGTTTAAGTTTAAAGGTGGAAAAGGAGTCGCAACTTCCTTTGGGCTTTTATTAGCTTACTCTCCAATTACAGCTGTTGCCTTAGTTCCTATGTTTATTATTATAACTTATTTGACAAGGTATGTTTCTCTAGCCTCAACTTTTTCAACTCTAACTGCTGCTTACCTAGGAACATTTTTGTATATTTATAGCGATAGTACTGATTATAATTTAATATTTATGATAATATTAATTTTAATTACTCTTTTAATTTTTATACGTCATAAATCTAATTTCAAAAGAATTAGAAATGGAACTGAAAATAAAATCACTATAGGTAAAAAGCCATATTAAAAAAATAGCCAATTTTGGCTATTTTATTTAGCTTGTTTCATGCTTTGCATAACTTGACGAACTTGTTTTTCAGATGGTTTTCTTCCCATTTGGCTCATCATTGCGCGAATCATATTTTCATTAATTGGCGGATTTTTCTCTAGATATCGTTTAAAATAACCCCTAGATATGAAAAATCCAATTATGCCTCCTACTATAAGAGTTACAATAGGCAAAACGATTTCTAACCACAACGGCATATAATCACTCCTTTTATCAAACAAACCTATTTTACCAAAATCAACTCTCTATTGCAAGATTTTTTACTCTTGTTTTTTAATAAATTATAAAATAAAGGTTTACAAATTACCTTTTGATTGTTACAATATATATGGTTTAAAAATGCAATAGGAGGAATTATCATGCCAAGAAAGATTTTAGATACTTGTATTGCCTGTGGTACTTGTAAGGAAGAATGTCCTGTAGATTGTATCACTGCAGGTGATATCTACGTAATCGACCCTGATGCTTGCATCGATTGTGGTGTTTGCGAGGTTAATTGTCCTGTGCAATGTATTATTGTTGAATAATTAAATAAGATAAAAAATAGCGGAAATTTCCCGCTATTTTTTATTGTAATTGAAAACATCTATTTTTTAAAGTAAGAAGAGAGTTTTTGAAGGGAGGAAATTAATACTTCATCTTCTTCCAATTTTAAATCATTAAAAACAGAATTAATCATTTCATTATGAAAATCATTATGTTTTTCCAATACTTCTTCAGCTTTAGGTAGTATTCCAATAATTACTTTTCTGCGATCCACTGAATCTCGTTTTCTTGAAACATATCCTTTTTGATACAAAGTATTTATAGATACAGTTAATGATCCTACTGTTATACCTAGTTTATTAGCTACATTAGTCATAGTAGATTCATCGGTTTTTGTTATAGCTTCTAATACATGAATCTCATTCATTGATAATTTAACACCATTTTTTTTAAGGCTTTCACTCTCAATAGCGAGAATCCGATTAAAGATATCAACCAATAATTCATTAACGATACTTCTAGCTTCTCTAAGTTTATCTTTTTCTTTCAATATAACCTACCCCCATGGTACCCGGGCCTGCATGACAACCTACAACAGGTGTTAAAGGTATTAACAATATATCTTTTAATCCTCCAGCTTCATATTCAGATTTAAGTTTCTTCATTTCTTCTAAATTATTTGTATAAAGTATAAAGAGAATAACATCTTTGCCTTTTATTTCTTCAAATAATATTCTCTTCATTTCATTACGTGCTTTTTTTGTCGTTCTTATCTTTGTGAGGGTCTCAACTTTACCTCTAGCACTAATTTCTAATAATGGTTTTATTTTTAATAAAGAACCAATAAATCCACTTGCATTTGATAATCTTCCATTTTTAACTAAATATTTTAAGGTATATACTGTTACATATATATGGTTATGATCTCTAATAAAATTTAATCTTTCTAAAATTTCTTCCGCTGATTTTCCCTTATCAGCCATTTTTTTAGCTTCAATTGCCATTAAAGATTCTACATAGGATAATGACAACGAATCAAACACATGTACATTAAAATCCACCATATCGCTCGCTAATTTAGCATTTTGATAAGTTCCACTAAGCTCATTTGAAATAGTAATGATAATCAGCTCTTCATACCCTGCATTATGCATTTCATTATATAAGTTAACTAAATAACCAGTACTTGTTTGAGCGGTATGAATATCTAAGTCAGGGTTTTTCTCTAAGCGACTGTAAAAATCATCTGAATTTATATCTACAAAATCCTCATATTCTTTTTTTTCAATAATTAATAAAGAGCGAAATATTCTAATTTCTTTATCGTATTCAAGATAATCTAATCCAGAATTCCCGCAAACTGCAACTCCAATTTTATTCATGTTATCTCCTTATTATTTTAATTTCAAATACTTTGAAC
>CAZSZZ010000051.1:0-5730 GCA_964611005.1 uncultured Candidatus Izemoplasmatales bacterium
GAATTCGTTAAAAAAGATATCTATGATGAAACTATTATTCTTAAATGTCTTAACTGTGGTTTCCAGGAAGAAGTGGATTACGATATCGTTTCTGAAATGTGGAATGAATTTCAAAGTGACTACCCTGAATCTTACTGTCCTAAATGTAATAAACCTGATGTTGTTCCTTTAGATGTGTATAATCGCATTAAAGGTTTAAAATAAATTCTTTCTTTATATTTCCCTGCCTACTCCCGTAGGCTTTTTCTACTTTTTCTTTATTTGTCTTTTTCAAATACAATTTCCTATTATATAAAAAAACAGATTCTTTAGAACCTGTTTAATTATAGTCAATTTATGTTATCTGCGTCTTCTTTCGTGTATTACTTGATCTAAAACAATAACTACGAATAAAAATAATTCTATATTTTCATTGTCAAAGATTTCAATTTCATAAGTATCTCCCAATGATATTATTTTTTTGCTAATAGTTGCCTTTACATTTCCGTAATTACTGATAGTAAAAGAATGCCCAAAAATACTTCCATCAATAAAATATTCCTTATCCATAATAGTTAAATTGAATTTTGGTCTAATACTAAGAACACGTTCTATCGTAGCTATTACTTCATCTTTCAAGTCATAAATATAATATTTAGGAAGAAAAGTTAGAATTTTACGTTCTGAACGTAAAATTAAATTTTCATCTGAATCTAAAAGTTCAAGTTTATTTTTTAAACTCATAAACTTACCTTTAACTTGGTATTTAATATTTTGCGATTCATCCATAATATTAAATTTATCCTTTAATGTAAAAACTTTCTGTTTAATATAAAATTTCATTTAAAAATCCTCCCTTTATACTTCTAATTATAGTATACCACTTAAGAAAGAATAAATACTAGATATAAACTATTTCTTCTGCTTTTGAAAAATACTTAATAAAACACCTAATACAATACCTAACACCGCCGCAAATAATACTCTTAAATTACTCGGTAATAAAAATGTAATAGTATGAGCTGGTATCCAAAATAGGGGAATCACTTTATAAACTGTTATATTTAAAAATGTATTCCAATCAATAGATTTTACAGCTTGTTTTCTTTCTTGTTTGGGATTGTTTGAATAAGCATCAGTTATCCTATGAAAAGCCATCATTGTAGGAGCGAAAGTTAAATTCATTAAAGTAGAGATAAATAAAGCAGTAAAAAACACATTGTTTTTAAATGGTAAAATATCTTTATCCATAAGAGTTATTACTCCTGAAGAATAGATAACAAAAATATAAGAAATTACTATTCCAATAAAGCCCCATACAAAAGCTTTAAAAAGTATATTTTTTGGTAGCCCCCAATTTTTATTTTTAATTTTATATGCAAATACATCTCCAAGAGTAGCCAAAATAAAGAATTTTATAAATGCAGCTAATGTAGGCGTTTTATCCGCAAAATCAAGAAAAAAAGGCCTAGTTAAAATATATACAATAAGGATTGTAAAGATAGTTAAGCCAAAAGTAATCAGAATATTCTTTTTCAATTTAGATTCTCCTTTTAGATTAGTATTATATACTAATATTATTATAACATAAAAAATATTTTGATATAATTTTAATATAGATATCTATAAACTGTTTTATATATAATTTTTTCATGATATAATTATTAAACATTATTTTTTAATATTTAAAGAGGATTTTATGAAAAAAAGTTTAAGGGATTTACAACAGGATATTCTTCTTTATTCTGGATGTGGTTAGACGCTAAATGTAAGATTCATATTGGAAAAGGTGTTGATTTTATGAAAAAGAACCTTTCATAATGCTTACGAATCATACATTTATGTTTGATGTAATCCATGTTTCATTAAGATTTAAAAAATCTCCCTTTATAATTGGATCACAAACCCTTTTTACTGAATACCCAATTAAATTCTTCGTTACGCATGTTGCACATGTTATTTCTAAGGCTAAAGGTAGAAGTGATTTGATTACTATTAAATATATCTATGAAGTAATTTTGAAAGGTTATCCTATCCTTATTTTTCCTGAGGGAGATACAACTTTCTATGAAGAAACAGATTATATTGAAGAAGCTACAATGAAGCTTATTAAAAAATAAGAATTAGATGTTATTACTTGTAATGTTAAAGGTGGATATTTATCTAAACCTAGATGAGCGACAGGTAAAAGAAGAAATCATAAAATAGAATTATTCTATAACCTTACAATTAAGAATGATGAACTTAAAGGATTAAATACTAGTGAGATAAGTACAATAATCAATAAAGCTTTATATAATAATGATTATTTATACCAGAAAAATAAAATGATTCCTCATCTTGGGAAGAAAGTAGCTGAGGGTATAGAAAACATCATCTATGTATGTCCATTTTGTGAATCTATTAATTCTATTGAAACCGAGAAGAATAATATTAAATGTAATGTTTGCGGACATGAAGGATATATTTATAAATTTGGTTTTATCCATGATTTTAAATTTGATAATTTGATTTCATGAAACGAATATCAATTTAAATTCAGTGATAAACTTTAAAAATCAAAAATTGAAACCAAAGGGTTTTTATACTTAATAAAGATGAAAAACAGGGCTAAAATACCTGTTGGCAAAGTCATTGTAGAATATAACAATAATGTTATTTCTATTTCTGGAGCCTATATCTTAGATATACCTATTACAGAATTTAATAATCCAACAGTAACTTTAAGAAGTGATTTTGGTTTTATTTATAATGATGTACATTACCTTATTAACCTAGATAAATTTAGCGCTGTATTTTTAAGAATTGTTCAAGATAAATATTAAAAAATGGACTTTTTTCAGTCCATTTTTTTATAACTTAATAACCATAATAGGTTTTATTAAATCTCTTTCTTTTGATTTCATTTAACACTTTTTTTCTTAGTCTAATAGCATCTGGAGTAATTTCTACTAATTCATCTCCTGCGATGAATTCTAAAGCTTCTTCTAAAGTGAATTGTATTGGTTCACCAAGCTTAATAGCTTCATCACTACTGCTTGACCTAATATTAGTTAGATTTTTATTCTTACAAGGATTAACTACTAAATCATTGCTTCTAGAGTTAATACCTACTATCATACCAGGATATACTTCCGTAGCTGGTTTGACAATCATTTTCCCTCTTTCAGAAAGATTAAACAAACTATAAGCCATTGTTTTCCCAGCTTCTTTTGCGATAAATACTCCATTTTTCCTATTTTCAATTTCACCTGCATATGGCATAAATTTAGCAAATGATTTTTCTAATATTCCCTGTCCTTTTGTAGTATTAATAAATTCACTTCTATAACCTATTAATCCTCTTGTAGGCATAAGATATTCTAATCTAGTATAGCCATTATTAGAACTCATATAGGTCATACTTCCCTTTTTGCTATTTAGAGTGCTTATTACTTGGCCAATAAATTCATCTGGTGCGCTAATAATTACTTTTTCAAAAGGTTCCATCTTTATTCCATTTTCATATTGATATAGAACCTCTGGTTTACTAACGCATAGTTCATAACCTTCTCGCCTCATATTTTCTAATAATATAGATAGATGTAATTCTCCTCTTCCTCTAACTCTATAACCATCTGTGCCTTCTATTTCTTCAACTTCTAAGCCTATATTTGTTTCTAATTCTTTTTTTAATCTAGCTCTTATTTGTCTAGTTGTGACAAAGCGTCCACTTCTTCCAGCAAATGGGCCGTTATTCACAAGAAAATTCATGGCTAAAGTAGGTTTTTCAATTTCTATCATTTCCATTGGTTCAATATGATCTTTATCACAAATGGTTTCTCCAATGGA
This sequence comes from uncultured Candidatus Izemoplasmatales bacterium, assembly GCA_964611005.1. Lineage (GTDB taxonomy): Bacteria > Bacillota_I > Bacilli_A > Izemoplasmatales > Hujiaoplasmataceae > 4572-104. Next base: position 3,811 of record CAZSZZ010000051.1, read on the forward strand.
AACATTAGCTATACCGCTAAAAGTTACTATATCCCCTGCATAAGCTATTTCTTTTTCAACCCTACTTAACCCTTCATTTACATAGATAGTTCCTATTTTAACAGTTTCAGTCGTTTTATCTCTCTTACTGATAACATAAGTTGATTTAGCCTTTAATGTGCCTCTTGTTATTCTTCCTATGCCTAGCCTGCCTAAATAGTCATCATAATCTAGGCTTGATACTTGCATTCTTAAGGGTTCATCGGAATAATCAGGATAAGAGTTAACATGTTTAAATAATAAATCAAATAATGGTTCTAAATCTTTTCCTTCATCCTCTAGATTATTTAATGCGATACCATTTCTTGCGATTCCATATATAATTGGGAAATCACATTGAACATCGCTAGCTCCGAGTTCCACAAATAAATCAAAACATTCATCAACTACTTCTTCTGCACGTTGGTCTTTTTTATCTATTTTATTAATAAAAACAATAGGTCTAAGTCCTAATTTTAAAGCTTTTTCTAATACCACCCTTGTTTGAGGCATAGGCCCTTCGCTTGAATCAACTAGTAAAATTACAGTATCAACTGTTTTTATAATTCTCTCAACTTCGCTAGAGAAATCTGCATGTCCTGGTGTATCTACTATATTTATCTTAGTACCTTTATGTTCTATAGCGCAATTTTTAGAATAGATAGTAATTCCTCTTTCTCTTTCTAAATCATTGCTATCCATTACCTGCTCAATTAGCACTTCATTCTCTTTAAATACTCCGCTTTGGGTTAATAATGCATCTACTAATGTAGATTTTCCTGCATCAACATGAGCAATTACCGCAACGTTTATTATATTTTTATCTCTCATTTACTAACTCCTAAAAAATCATTCAGATTACTATATTATCTTCAATATATATAAAGCAAAAAAAAAGCCGAAATCGGCTTTTTAGTTTCAATTATAAGCTAACGATATTTGCAGCTTGAGGACCTTTTTGGCCTTCAACTACGTCGAAACTTACTGATTCGCCTTCTTCTAAAGATTTGAAACCATCTTTTTGAATTTGAGAGAAATGTGCAAAAATATCTTCTCCATTTTCAGCAGTGATAAATCCAAATCCTTTTTCAGCGTTGAACCATTTAACTTTACCAGTCATGTTTGTTACCTCCATAAATTATTTTTTTGACTTCTTACAAATTGTTTAATAATAATTGAAGGTAACTTTGTTATCTTAATTTCATTATACATTTATATTACGTCTTTACTTATAATACACTATTTTTCAATAATTGCAAGCTTTTTGAACAATTATTTTTATATTTCAGCTACAAATATACAAAAACACCTCTTTAGTTATGATTTGCAAATTAAATTCAAGATTTTTCTATAAATACCTTATTTTAAAACATCACAAATATAAAGAGCTTTATATTCATTTAGAGGGAAAATAGTTACTTTTTCAAAACAATCATTTAACTCATTTTTCACTTCTTTTATAAAGTTAAAATAGTCACCACCTTCTAAAAATTCTATAATATTTATAAAAATATTTTGCTTTTGATTATATTCAAATAATAAGACTTTGTTTTTTGTTACTCGTTTCATCTCTTTATACATTGCAATTCTATCTTGTTTTTTTAGTCCGTGAGCTACATAAGAAGCTACAGAAATATCAAATTCATTATCTTTTATATCTAATCCATTTAATACATTGTCTATATGATAATCAATGTTCTGATTTTTAGCTCGTTTTTTCGCAATTTTAACCATTCCTTTAACAGGATCTATTCCCGTTACTAGATAACCAAATTCTTCAAAGGCTGATGATAGAGCTCCTGTTCCGCAACCTACATCTAATATTGTTTTACAGTTATTTAAAATACCTTTTTCTTTGATAACATTAATCTCTTCTAAAAATTTCCTTTTTTGTGATTTATA
>CAZSZZ010000051.1:5740-7709 GCA_964611005.1 uncultured Candidatus Izemoplasmatales bacterium
TAATTGAAATAAATATGGATGATTTCTTTTTCTATTCATGTTTTATTCTCTCCAACATTATTATTTATATAGATTATACAATTAAATATGATTAATTTATACTATTTTACTTAAATAATAATATAAAAAATAATTTACTATATTTAATAAGAGTTAAAACTAAGTATTTTTGTATGTAAAAAGACAAAAAAGCTTTGATAGTGTATAATTAAACTGTAAAATGATGCATTTTTACACATTCAAAATAGAAATGTGGTACTATATGAAAATATTTAAGTACATTAAAAATAATAAAACATATTCTATTTCTCTATTCATAATAACCTTATTATGTATTATTTTAATTGTATTCACTGAGCTTGCTCTTTATAATACGAGATCTAATTTAATTGACCTTGAAACCTCAAGAGAACAAGAACATTATGAGAAAGTGCTCAATGATATTTTTAATAATTTAAATGCCATCAAAGTTTTTGTGGAAACTGAAGGTGTAGATCAAATAACACAGGATAGTTTTGATAGATTCGCTGAGAAATTTGATTTTAGTAATATAGGTTTTGTAAGCTTTTCTATAGCTCCAAACGGTGTAATAGCTTATTATTACTCTGAAGAATATGAAGATGATTTAATAGGATTAGATTTAGTTAATGATGAAAGAGATTACGTTCGCGAAGCTGTTGATTACGCAATTATAAATAAAGTTATAGTTATTAATGGACCTTTTTTATTATTACAAGGAGGTAACGGTTTAGTATTTAGAGAAGCTATTTTTGAAGATGATGAATTTGTGGCTATTATTAATCTAGTTGTTAATTATAACCAATTAAACGAGATTTTTGAAGAAGATAAATCAAAAGTGGTTGATATCGGAATATATAAAACTGATAACACTTTGATTTTTGGTGATTTGGAATACGATGATAATATAATGAACTTAGAAAAAATACAAATTCCTAATGTTGATTGGAGAATTGGTACTGAAGTTTCAAAAACTTATAATCATAAAGCTTTAATTACAGATGTTTTAATAATTACTTTTTCTTCTTTTTTATATGGTTTAGCTGTTTTAATAAGTCTTAAACTTTATAATAAAATAAAATCCTTATTAGCTACACAAGAAGTTATGATTAATTATGATATCCTCACCGGCCTCCCAAATAGAATACATCTTAGAAAAGATGTAGAACAAATCATCAATAACAATCAACCTTTTTATCTCGGTTTTGGAGATTTAGATAATTTTAAGTTATTAAATGATGTTGTTGGACATTCTGTAGGTGATATTTATTTAAAAGAAGTTGCTAAACAGTTTAGTAAAATTTGTAATGAATATATTACAATTTACCGTTGGGGTGGCGATGAATTTATAGTAATAATTAAAACCGATAGTAAAGATACAGCTATTAAGGCTATAAACGCAATATATAAGAAATTCCAAACTCCTATAAGAATTAATAATGTCAACTATGATGTTTCAATAAGCATTGGGGTTGTTTCTTATCCAAGACATGGTATTACAATGGATGATTTAGTTAAAAGAGCTGATATTGTAATGTATGATGTAAAATCACAAAATAAAAATTCTTTTAGTTTTTTTGAAAATCGGTATTTAGATAGATTACAAAGTGAAGTTGACTTTGAAAATAAAATTAATCAGTATAGCATAGATGATTTTCAGGTTTATCTTCAACCAATAATTGATGTAAAAACTAATGAAGTTATTGGTTTTGAAGCTTTATCAAGATTATTTGATGAAAATGGTAAACCCTTTAATATCATCGATGTTATTAAAGTATATGAACATCAAGGTAAAATCCCTAAATTAGACCAACATGTTTTTGATACTTTATGTGATTATAGTGTTAAACTTAAAAAAGAATTCGATCAAGAATTTACCTTTTCTTTTAATGTTTCTCCTTTAACTCTTTCAAATTCTGACGGAGTGCCTACGTTTATACGTTCTATCCAT
>CAZSZZ010000051.1:7719-8759 GCA_964611005.1 uncultured Candidatus Izemoplasmatales bacterium
CTTTCAAAAGATTTTGTTAAGTACTTAGAACAGAAAATTAATTCTTTAGGTATAAATCCTCATCAATTTATTTTTGAAGTAATTGAAACTATAGGATTTAAAGAGATAAATGAATCTGTAAAACTATTAGGTCAATTAAAAGATATAGGTTTTCAAATAGCTATGGATGATTTTGGAATGGGATATTCTTCTTTAAGTTATATTACAAAACTTCCTTTAAACATTATTAAGATTGATAGATATTTTATCCAGAATTATGATGAAAATAAACTAGACAAATTGTTAATCATAGCTATTCGTGATATCTGTAAGTCATTGAACCTTAAAATAGTTGTCGAAGGTATAGAGACAACTAAACAACTTGATTTTATTAAAAGCATAGGGGCTCATTGTTATCAAGGTTTTATTCACAGTAAAGCAATGTCATATAAAAACTTAATTGAAAAATTAAAAACAGGTTTTCAATAAAGGTTGTGATTTAGTATGAATTTAATTAATAAACTTAAACATAGACGGTCTTATAGAGAATTTGAGAGAAGTACTTTTGATATACAAATTCTAATAGATGCAATCGAGGCGGTTAAGTACGCTCCTAGTGGAGCTAATAAACAGCCTTGGTTTTTTTGTATTATAAGAGATCATAGCATTAAAAAACAGATTCGTATTGAAGCAGAAAAAATAGAAAATAAATTTTATGAAAATATATCTAATAAATGGCAGTCAGATTTAATTCAATTAAATGTAAATGTTAAGAAACCTTTTTTAGAAAACGCGCCTTATCTAATTGTTATTTTTAAACAAATTTATCAAGTTGATGAATCAGGCAATCGTACAAATGTTTATTTTCCTGATAAATCAGTTGGTATAGCTACAGGTATGTTAATTGCATTACTCACAGATTTAGACATTGATATTTTGACATATACTCCTTCTCCTAATTTATTTCTGAAAGATATTTTAAAAAGACCTGATAATGAGAGACCATATCTAGTTCTAGTATGTGGTAAGGGTTCAAAAACTTATAAACTTCCTAATATAAC
>CAZSZZ010000052.1:0-8681 GCA_964611005.1 uncultured Candidatus Izemoplasmatales bacterium
TGATATGGCTTTAAAACGTATAGGTGATATTTTAATAAAAGAAAATATAATAACTGAAAAACAATTAAATGAAGCCCTTAAAAAGAAAAAACCTGGAGAAAAGATAGGAGAAACTTTAATTAGATTAAAAATAGTAAATGAATTACAGATTTTAAAAGCTTTAGAAGAATCTACAGGAATAAAAAGAGTTTCTCTTCAAAATCAAAAAATTGATAAGAAGATTATATCTTATTTAACTGAAGATTTTTGCAGAAGAAATGTAATAATGCCTTTCAAAATCGATGGTTATAAACTTTTTTACGCAACAAATGATCCATTACAGTTCGCTGTTGGTGAAGAGATTAGAATGCTTACCGGATTTCAACCAAAAGCGTTTTCAGCTCCTAAAAATGAAATTTTATCACAAATAGAAAAACATTACGCATTTACTAGAACTCTTAAAGATTTAGGAGTTACAGAAGAAAAAAAAGAATACATTATTGAAATTTCTGAAGAAACTCCAATGATTAAACTTGTTAATCAAATACTCACAACTGCGATATTCCAAAGAGCTAGTGATATTCATATAGACCCATTAGATGAATCTACTCATATAAGATATAGAATAGATGGTGTATTGGATACTGTTAGAAAATTACCTATTAAAATTCATAAACAAATGGTTAATAGAATTAAAGTTATGGGAAAAATGGATATCACAGAGACAAGAACTCCTCAAGATGGTAGAATTCAAACAACTATTCAAGGTAAAAAAATAGATTTAAGAATATCTACTTTACCTACTGTAAGAGGTGAAAAAGTAGTTATGCGTATCTTGAATATTGATGGATCTAATAATAAGATTAGCAATTTAGGTTTTACTAAAAAGGAAGAGAAAATCATAAGAAATATGATATCTAAACCTAATGGTATTATTTTAGTAAGTGGACCTACTGGTTCAGGTAAAACCACTACTCTTTATGCTTTTATTAATGAATTAAATGACCCCGGAGTTAATATAGTTACCGTTGAAGATCCAGTTGAAATTAAAATGGAAGGTATCAACCAAGTTCAAGTTCATTCCGAAATTAATTTAACTTTCGCCAATGCTTTAAGATCTATTCTAAGACAGGATCCTAATATTATAATGATAGGTGAGATTAGAGATAAAGAAACTGCTGATATATCTATTAGAGCTAGTCTTACAGGGCATTTAGTTTTATCTACTATTCATACTAATAGTTCTATTAAAACGATAAGTAGATTATTAGATATGGGCATTGAGCCTTTTTTAATCGCTTCTTCTTTAACTGGAGTTATTTCTCAAAGACTTGTGAGAAGACTTTGTCCTGAATGTAGTTATTGGGATGATTTAAAGGAAAATGAAAAAGAAATTTTTGAGAAAAACGGTATTAAAATTGATAAAATAAAAAGAGCTAAAGGCTGTCCTTCTTGTAATTTTAAAGGTTATAGTGGAAGACTTGGTATATTTGAGATGCTTTCTGTATCAAAAGATATGGAAATATTAATTTCTCAAAATAAATCTATATCAGAAATCAAAAAACTTGCAGTAAAAGAAGGATTAACTGAATTATTAATTTCTGGATTAAACAGTGTTAAAAAAGGTGAAACAACTTTAGAAGAGGTATTAAAGGTAGCTAACGATTAGGAGGCGATTATGAAACTTCATAAATTCAAATACGAAGCGATTAACGCTGACGGCAAGATCGTTAAAGGTAGTTTTGAAACTATTAATAAATATACTTGTTTAAAGTATTTAGAATCTAAAAATTATAAAATTAAAAATATTGAGGATGTTTCTAATATATTTACAAAATTAAATCAAATTGTTTTAAATAATGTTTTGCCTAAGAAACAATTGATTTTGTTTCTTAAGCAATTGGGCGCTTTACTAAAAGCTGATATCGATATTATTGATGCTTTAGAGCTTCTTGCCTTACAACAAAAAAACAAACATCAAAGAAGGCTTTTCTTTGATTTAAATCAAAGCATTAATAATGGTTTAACATTTTCAGAATCTCTTGAATCTTATCCAAAAGAATTTCCTAAAATACTAGTTCAAATGATTAAGATGGGAGAATTATCTGGTAAACTGCCTGAAACAATTATTAAAATGGCTATTTATTACGAAAATCAATTGAAGCTTTCTAATAGTATTAAGAGCACTATAAGAATGCCTTTAATTTATCTAACAGCGACTATCTTAGTAGCTGTTGGAATGATTATGTTTGTATTCCCGAGTATCACATCTTTATTTCAATCATTAGATAACGCTAAATTACCTGGTATCACTGCGTTTTTTCTAAATACAAGTGATTTTATAGGGAAACATGGATTAATAGTTTTATTGTTTATAATATTATTTATATTAAGTATATATATACTTAATAAATATATACCTAAAATACATAAGGCTTTTACCTCTTTTCTTTTAAAACTACCAGCTTTTGGACAATTGATTCAAATATCTAATCAAATAATGATTGCGAACTCATTGTCACAAATGTTATCTAGTGGAGTAAATTCATTATTAGCAGTTGAAACCGTTAGAGAACTTCTTAAAAATGTTATATATAAGGATATTTTAGATAAGACAGTTAATTACATAAAAGATGGTCAATCTTTTTCAAAATCTTTTCAAGAGAGTGAATATATTGACCCAATAATGGCCAAAATGATTACAACAGGTGAATTAGTTGGAGATATACCTAATTTCATGGTAAATCTTGCGGAATATTATAATGATGTTTCTGAAATTAGAATTGAAAAAATTAAAAATGCTTTACAACCAATTTTATTAATCTTTGTTTATGCAATTGTAGCAGTTTTATTATTGGCTATTATGATGCCGATGTTGTCTTTAGGTGAACAAATATAGATATTTTCTAAATAAATATTGTAATTATTTGTTTATTATATTATAATTTTAATAACTAGAATAACTAAAATTGAAAGGGGTAATAAAAATGTTAACAACGCTTAAAAACAGAAAAGGATTAACTTTGATTGAACTTATTGCAGTGTTAGTAATACTTGGAATTATTGCAGCTATAGCTGTCCCAACAATTGGTAATACTATTAATAATCAAAAACAAAGAGCAGCTGAAGCTGAATGGTCGGCTATACAATCTGCAGCTGAATTATATTCATTCCAAAATTCTGATGATACTGCGATATCAATGGATGATTTATTTGACAACGATTATATCTCTGAAAATGTAGCTTTAACAGAAGATGAAGAAGGATCAACAGCTATAGATTCAAGTGATACTCTATTTACAGTTAGTGGATCTGATATTTCAGTAGATTCAGGATATACATCTATTTATATTGATGGATTTCAAGTATATCCAGAAAGCTAATAAAACAAATATTAAATTAGGTTCTCAAATGAGAACCTTTTTTAATAATTGTTATGGGGTATTGCTCTAACGGACAATAACTAGTATAATTTTAGTAAGGATAAACGTTATTGCTAATACAGGAGGATGTATGTATATTTTATACCTATTAATATTTTTCTTAGGCGCAACCTTATCATCATTCTTTTTTCTTGTTGGTGAAAGAATTCCGCAGCACAAGCATATTACAGGGAGATCTTTTTGTAATCATTGTAAACATAAACTTAGGTTTGTTGATGAATTGCCTATAATAGGATATATAATAAATCTAGGCAAATGTCATTTTTGTAAAAAACCAATTAGTATATATTATCTATTATATGAATTACTAGGCGGTTTACTTTTTGTATTTTCTTATGTTGTTCTAGGTTTTAGTTTGGAATTGATTATTGCAATAACTCTTATATCTGTATTCTTAATTGAAATAGCAAGTGATATTTTATATCAAATAGTTCTAGACAGAATATGGATAATTGGTGCTATTATCATTATCGTAATTAGAATAATACAAGGAGAATTTTTAACTTATATTTTTTCAGCATTATTTTTATTTAGTTTTATGTTTTTGATTGCTTATTTAGGCAAAAAAATAACTAATAAAGAAGCTTTAGGTGGTGGCGATATAAAACTATTCTTCTTTATTGGTTTAACTATAACTGTGTGGAATGGTTTATTAGCTTTATTTTTTGCCAGCCTTATAGCTTTAATATTCGCTATTGTGTTTAAAAAATCAAAAAAAGATTATTTACCTTTAGTACCATTTATATTTATAGGAACCTTTATAACTTACTTTTATGGTGATATAATAATTAGTTGGTATTTAAATTTATTTGGGATGTGATTTAATTGAGAAGAAGAAAATTCATAACTAGTATTTTTGTAACAGATAATATTATAGGTATATATTGTTATAATAAATCAGATAATTCTAATAGCATCTCTAAAAATATTATCTTAGAAGATGGTATTATTGAAAATGGTTATATTAAAAAACCTTTTATTCTTTTGAATAATTTTAAAAAAGCCTTTAAAGAAATAAGATTTATACCAAAAAACATTAATTTCGTTTTTTGGGGTGATAATATTCTTATTAGAGAGTTAATTATCAAAAAAGAAGATCTTGATAAAGATAATATAAATGATTATATTAAAGGTCAAATTGGTAAAACCTTAATTTTTCCTTTTAATGAAGCTACTTTTACTTATAGTATTAAAGAAGAAACACAGGAAGAGATTTCAGTTGTTATTTTCATTACTGATAAAGATATAATTGAAGACTATTTTGATGTTTTTGAAAAAATAGGTATTATTAATATTAATATGAGTTTATTATCAGAAAATATTAATTACTTGTTTAATAAATCTTTAGATGAAATAAATAAAACTATCGCTATTGTTTCTGTTCTAGATAATGATATTTCTGTTCATATAGCTGAAAATAATATGTTAGTTTTTGGGGTTAATCATGAATGTGAAGTATTTAAAGATGGTATATGCAGTATGGTTTCTGAATTTATTGAACGTATTGCAAATTACTATCAATTCAACCTAAGAAAAGGTAAACGAAAGGTTGATAATGTTGTTGTAGTTAATTTTACCGAAGCTATGTCAAATAATAGTATTATAAACATAGATGATTTTGACTACAATTCTGTACAATTAGATATTACTAATATTAATAGTAATGTATCTTGGGAAGATAAACATTCAAATGTAGCTTCAATTGCTTCTTTAGCAAAAGCCAAGCATTTTGACAAGAATTTAGATTTTAAAATTAAAAGATTTAAACCATATAATATGGTTGCTAATTATATATTTATTTTAGCTTTATTTATCTTCTCAACTATATCACTAATATATATGCCTTTAGTAAATTATAATAAAGATATTCAAGAACTTATTAATATTAACGATAATTTATTAATCCACCAACAAATGTTAGAGGATAATATATTAAATAATAGTTCTTCAAGTACTTTTGAAAAAAATTATAATTATGCTTTTGAAAAAATAACCGAATTATCTACTTCTACAACTGATTATATCATCGATATTTTAAGTTTATCTAATCCAAATATAGAAATATTAGATATAGAGTTAAATGATTACGATAAAAAAATCACTATCACTTTAACTTCTGTAGATGAAGCGTACTTATATGATTTTTCTATTTCTCTTTATGAAGAATTTGGAATCAGTGGTTCAGAAACAACAGGTAAATGGATTGTTAATCCTCCTATTATTGATGTTTCAGATAACACGATGGAGGTGACTTTGTATTATGCGTAAATATAATGTTTTTGGTAAAAAGAATAAACAAAATAAGCCTCTTATTATTCTAGCAATTCTCTTCATAATTGTTATTATCAGTTATGTAATTATATTAGTATATTCAACTACTACTATATCAAGGTTACAAACAGAAAACAGTCAAATCCAACAAAACATTAATGTATTATTGTTAAATGAACAAAGTGCGACTTATAGAACTGTAGAAGAGCTTATACCGTATTTGCCAAACGAATTTAAACAAGCTACTGTTTATAATGAAATCATTCTAACAAGGGATTTATCAGGCCTTTTAGATGCAGACAATTTTAATGTTGATTTTAATTTAGATAGTGATAATCCATTTGATGAGACAATTAATGATAATTTAAAATTTGTAAAAATAACTATATCTTTTTCTACCAGCGATCCTACATTAGCTTTGGATTTTATTGATAATATGATTTCCTTAGATAGATTATATTATTTGCAATCTTATAATATAAATATATTATCCAATGATAATACTATGGTTAATTTAGATTTTTATACTTTTTATATCCCTGAAAATAGTTAATAATTATTATTTTGAAAGCCATATCAAATTTTGATATGGCTTTTTCTTATTTAAGTCTAAATGTATAGTAACCTTTATAATTAATTACCTCTACTCTTGAATCTTGTCTTAATTTAAGTATTACTTCTTCTATATTTACACAATTTCTAGTATTTAAAAAGCCTTTAATTTCATATTGATTCATTGGATGTCTTTTTATAATACTTAAGATTGCTTCTATGTGATCAGATATATCACTAAAGAAACCTTTTGAATCAAGTAAATCAATTGAAATTCCATCAAGTAATTCTTCGATATTTTTCATTTCTTTATTTGTTAGAGCTTCTACAAAACTCTCAGCTGGCGGTCTAATTGGAGTATTTAAATATAATTTATCATAATTAATTTTAGCTAATAACTCCTTATATTTTAATATGCTTGTTAAATCGTTATTATACCCTTTAATAAACATCATTTCTAACCATAACTTGCCTTTAAATTGTTTAGAGAATTTAATTAAGCCATCTAATACTTTTTTATATGAAATAGACCCATGTGGTCTATTTATTTTTTTAAATATTTCTTCATCATAAGCATCTAATGTAGGTAACACTATATCAGAAAGCAATAGTTCTTCTCTAACTGATTTTTCATATAATAAAGCTCCATTAGTTATAACAGCTATTGGTTTATCTGTTCTTTTCTTTAGTTCTTCAATTAGTTTACCTAATCCAAGATACAATGTTGGTTCTCCTTCACCAACTATAGTTATTACATCGAATGATATGTTTTCTTTTAATCTGATTTCAAATTCAGATATTATATCTTCTACTTTATAAAACATTTCTCTTGTATTAGTCATATGATTAGTTCTTCCAAGTTGACAGTATATACAAGAATAATTACATGTTTTTTTAGGAATAGGACTAACTCCTAATGATATTCCAAGCCTTCTTGACGGGACAGGTCCATAAATGTATCTCATTTATATAACTCCTTATTATTAATATATAATAGCGTTTCTAGTATCACCGTGGATATTCCATGAAGCGGGATGATTTCCATCGGTAAAATGTTTACCTTTAATCAATTTAAACTTAATTAAAGAATTATTAACCTTAGCTCTTAATCCTAGAGGATTTCTTCCACCTGTACATAAATTAAATGTATATCTTGGTTTTATTGAATATATTCTTTTTTTGAAATCTAACTCTCCACCATGATTTTCGTAAATATCAATCCAGTTTTTATCTCTTAATTTTCTATCAATAGGATTCAATCCACAACTCGTTTGATATTGAACAGCATTAGCTAAGATTACATTATAATATCCATCTCTTAATTTAAGTTGAGATTTACTTAAAGCGGTGGTAAACAAATCAAAAAAATTTTGACCTGTTTTTCCCATTACAAGTCCAACTGGTCGTTTTTTTTCATCATATTCAAATCTATGTGGACTTTCAAGAATAACTAAAATATTTTTTCCATGATAAGTATTACCGCTGATAAAACTATAATTTTCATCAGTATAGTCAATAGAATCTCTACCTTTAAATATAAAGAATAGTTTACCATCTACTGCTTTTAGTTCTCCAACATATTGGTCGGGAGATGGCTTTATAGAGCCATTTTCATTATAATTTTCTAACTTTGAAAAATCAAAATTCTCCATATAATTAACTGACATATTTATTCCTCTTTTCTTCTTAAAGAAAAAAATATTCTTCCATCTTAATTATACCACTAATTTATAAGTGTATAGTAAAATTATTGCATAATAAAAATCTCACCTTTCAAAAAAATGATGAGATTTAAATTATTCTATATTGGTCTTATAATATTTCTTAGGATTTCTAATTAATTTTTTACCATCATAATATTTTTTACTATTTTTATTGACTTTTTTTACTATCTTATATCTTTTCTCTGGAACTAATCTATCTCTCAAAAGGTGATAAATTTCTTTTTGTTCATGTTTACTATAAACATTTAAGTATGGATCTTCTTTATTTTCTTTTTTAATTCTTAAATATTCCACATAAGAAATTTCATAATTATTTAAAATTGCATCTTTGTGGTTATGTTTTACTCTGCCTTTTTTTCTAGCAATGGTTGCGGCCTCTTTTTTATTATTAGCTATAATTCCAAATGTAATTGGGATATAATATCTTCTTGAAACATGACCACATTTACATTTAACTGCGAAATATCTTTTACCTTCTTTTTTATTTGTAATAGATTCTTCGCTTTTATTTTTGTCTATAAATAATTCGGTTATTTTAGCATTACAATTTATAAACTCACCATAATCTTTATATATAACTATTTCTTGATTTTCTGTCCAACCTTCAAATGAATCTTTTTCAATAATTTTTACAGTGTTAGGTATTGTTAGAGTTTTTATAGATTTACAATTAGTAAATGCTTTTGAATTAATAATATTAATGCTGCTAGCT
>CAZSZZ010000053.1:0-1278 GCA_964611005.1 uncultured Candidatus Izemoplasmatales bacterium
GCTACAATAGCTATTCCAAATCCTTTATTTCCGAGATGTGAATAGAACACAGGACTTACATAATTAGTAACATGAATATCAATTTTTTTCAAGTTCTCTTTTACATAATCTATTAGTTTTTGTCCCCATTCTTCCATATTCAAACTAATAACATCTAAATATACATTTTTATATTCTTTTGTATAATCCTTTATTTTAGAAATAAAATATTCCATACAAGCTATATTTGTTCTCTCTTTTCTCACTAAATCTAACTTACCATCAATAATTTCAATTATTGGTTTAATTTTTAATATTTTTCCTATAAAAGCTTGAATTCTATTTAATCTTCCACCTCTAAATAGATGTCCTAAATCTCCTAAAGTAAAAGCCACTAAAGGTTTTTTGAAAATACTGTAGTATTTTTTCTGTACTTCTACAAACGACTTACCTTTTTTAATCGTTTCTGCTAATTGTTTAACACCTAAGGCAATTCCAAAAGATGCGGATTCAGGCGCGTGTATTTCTATTTCTAAATCAAAATCAACCAATGTTTTCGCAATCATAGCAGATTGATAAGTACCACTAATTTTATGCGGAAGAAGAACTGCAATTACATGAGTATACCCATCTTTAAAAAAAGTTTTATATACTTTTAAAAATTCACTTGGCGATGGTTGTGAAGTTAAAAACTTTTTTCCTTTATCAATATACTTTTCCATCTCTTTACTTGTCAATTGATTTTCTACATAAGTCTTTTGATCAATTTGTATTTTTAATTGTACTTCTTTTAAAAATTTATATTTTTTTAAATCTTCTCTTGTCATTGTTGTACTATCAACAATCAATCCTATTTTTTCCATATATTTCACCCTTTTTTAATTACTATATCACACATAATACTTTACCAAAACCCATATGTAAAGTCAATAACTATAGATTGATTATTATTTAAAATTATAGAAAAAGTAGTCGATTTATATAATTTTATCTAATTTTGAAGGTTCACCTCTATATTTATACATTGTAATTAAAAAATCTAATATCAATGTAGTCATAATTAATTTTATATTGAATATACAAAACTGGACTTTGACTATAAATGTTTTGTAGATTTGATTAATATATACATGCAAGACAGGAGTACAACATTAAATATTTATCGAAATAAAATTAGTAATTTTTAATTTGTTTACTCTTTTTTTTCAGAAAGGTTAAAATATGCTTATTTGAAAGATTATCAAAAATGGATTTTTCGAGGCTATTATTGGATTTGAATCAAGATTCAATTTGCTATTG
>CAZSZZ010000053.1:1378-8677 GCA_964611005.1 uncultured Candidatus Izemoplasmatales bacterium
ATTTGCTATTGCTTTTATTCTTCATAGCTGGTTTATTTTTGCATAATGTTTTTTTCATTATTAGTAAAAAGAAGAAGGAAATGTTAATGTGGTATCTAATTACCTATATTCCTTTTGTAGTTGCATTGTTATTCTTCTATTTTATTGAATCTGGAGTTATTGATTAAATGAGGATATTCCTCATTTTTTTGGATAATAAAATCCATATCTTCAAAATGCTGTTTTTAACCTAGACCTATAAGGTAGGTCGCTGGCTGTTTTTTTGTTTGCCAATAGCCATTGACACTCTTACTTATCCGTAAACGGGTCCTTATATTCTTTTAGACTTCGTTTGTCCTTGATTTGATCTTCTAGATCTTGATTTTTTATATAGTTTTGTATAGTCTTTTTGTTTAGACCCACGGTCGAAACATAGTAGCCCTCTGCCCAAAAACGACGAGAGCCATAGTTGTATTTCAGGTTCGCATGCTCTTCAAATATCATAAGACTGCTTTTACCTTTTAGATATCCAATAAAGGATGAGATAGCTATTTTAGGTGGTATCTTCACGAGCATGTGAATATGATCAATCGCAGCATGTGCTTCGACTATTTTCACTCCCTTGTACTGGCGTAGTCTTCTTAGGTATTTACCTATATCACTTCTCAGTTTAGCAAAAATCACTTTTCTTCTGTACTTAGGAACAAACACTATATGATACTGACAATTCCACCTAGTATATGATAAACTACTTGTGTCATCGTTTCGTTTAGATGACATATCTTGAATTCCTCCTTTTTGTGTAATGGCAATCGACGTTTCCATTATATCAGATTGGAGGAATTCTTTTTTACCGCCACGGCTTTTCTAGTTTCACCCGCATAGCGGGTGGTTTTAATAGTCGACCTTTAAGGTTGACTAGAATAAAAAAGCAGCTGATTTTAGCTGCTTAGATTATTTTTTCTGTTCTTCTATAAAACGTTTATGTTCTTCAATAATTTTGCTTATCAAATTCCCTGGTACTTCATCATATCTTACAAATTCTCTGCTAAAAGTACCTGATCCTTGAGTCATTGCTTTTAAATCTATTGTATATTTTGTGATTTCTTGTTCAGGAACCTCAGCGACTACTTTTTGGTAACCATCATTTGCGGGTTCCATACCTAATACTCTACCTCTACGTTTATTTATATCTCCAAGTACATCACCAAGATATTCATCTTTAGTTGTAATTTCCACTTTATATATAGGTTCTAAAATTGTAGGCTTAGCTGTTTTACAAGCTTCTTTAAATGCTATAGAAGCTGCCATTTTAAATGCCAATTCATTTGAATCAACGGGATGATATTTACCATCCACAAGAACTGCTTTTATTCCTATCACTGGAAACCCTGCTAATACGCCGTGTTCCAATGTTTCTTGTAATCCTTTATCTACAGCTGGAAAATATCCCCTTGGAACTGCTCCACCAAATACTTCTTCAGCAAATTCATAATCTCCATCTGCAAGCGGTTCAAATCTAATAACAACCACACCGTAATATCCAGATCCGCCAGATTGTTTAATATAACGACCTTCAGCTTTAGCTGTTTGTTTAATTGTTTCACGATATACAATTCTTTGGTCTTCTTTAGTTAAAGCTACTTTATATGTATGTTTCATTTTATCAATAATATATCCAAGATGTATAATACCTTGACCACCAATTAATAACTGTGAAGTTTCTTTATTGCGTCGAACTTCAAGTGTATTATCTTCTAATTGCAATTTAGCTAATACACTAGATAATTTATCTTCATCTTTTTTGTTTTCAGGTTGAATTGCAATATACATAGTTGGTGTAGGAGTTTCAACTTTTGGATAAACTACTTGATTTTTTTTATCAGATAATGTTGTCCCTGTAGCTACTCCATTAACTTTTGCAAATGCACAAATGTCACCTGCATGAGCTAAATCAAGTGGAACTTGGTTCTTCCCTAGTAAAGTAAATACTTGGGTAGCTCTTTCAACATTATTAGTAGATGATATAAATAAATCTTGATCTTTCTTTAAAGTTCCAGATTTAATTTGCATTAAACTAATAGTTCCAATAAATGGATCAATCATAGTTTTAAATACAAATGCGCTAAATGGTTCTTCATCAGAATAATGTCTAATAATTTCTTCACCATTATCTGTGCCTTTAATTGGTTCAAGTTCAGATACAGTTGGAAAATAACGTTTAATCATATGAAGCAACGTTAATGCCCCAATGTCTTTAGTAGCTGATCCTACGATAACGGGAACTGCTTCTCCAGAAAGAACGCTTAAATGTAATCCTTTATGGATTTCATCCATTGTTAACTCTTCTCCTTCAAAGTATTTATCTAATAATTCTTCATCAGCTCCGGCAACAGTTTCAACTAAATCTTGTCTTAATGATTGAACTCTTTGCATTTTATCTGGATAAATTTCACCATCTTCGCAAGTTCTTCCGTCATAAATTCTAGCTTTTAATTCAACAATGTCAGCGAATCCATTAAATTGTTCACTTTTTCCTAGAGGTAAAGCAAATGGAACAACTTCTTTTCCTAATTTTGTTTTTATCTCATTTAAAAGTTCTTCATATTTAATATTTTCTTTATCCATTTTATTGATAAAGATAAATGCAGGTAAGTTTTGCTTTTTAATTTCTAACCACATTTTTTCAGTTCCAACTTGCACTCCGCTGGATGCATCTACAACTAATATAGCTGCACAAGCAACAGATAATACATGTTTAATATCTCCAATCATTTCATCTGCACCAGGTGCATCTAAAATATTAATCTTAGTATCCTTAAATTCTAAAGGAATCAAACTGGATGATAAAGAACTAAGTTTTGCTTGCTCCTCTAGAGAGAAATCTGAGATTGTGTTCTTTTTTTCTACACTACCTTTCTTATCAATAGCTCCTGAAATAAAAGCTAAAGATTCAGCTAATGATGTTTTCCCACTTCCTAAATGTCCTAATAATACAACATTTTTAATAGCGTCCGCTTTATATTCTTTCATATATTAATATCTCCTCTCGAAAAACGCTTTCAGTCTATAATATTATATCATAATAACAAAAAAAGAAAAGATTTTTAATAACTTAAAATACATTTTAGTTTACAAAAAACATATTTTAAATCTGATATTAGAAAACTCTTATTTTATTTGTTTTCTTTAACTATATAATCCATAATTTCAGTATTAGCAACTTCAGCCACATAACTGCATTTTACAATTAATATTAAAAACAATCCTTTTCTTTTTATATCACTCAAGCTTTCAAAATTGCCTTGTCCTTTAGCTATCACAATATCTGAATTATTAAATACATTCACAAATTCTTTTGAAGATGCCCTTAAAACAGTTCCAGGATAAGCTATACCTGACTTAATAATTTTAGCTACTTCTTGCATTTTAACTTGGTAAGCATCTTCTTCAGTAACATCATTTAAAACCGGTGCTTCTCTTACTCCAAAATATATTTCTAAATCAGAATATTCTTCTTTAATTGTTTGGATAAATAATCTATCTAAAACAATTTCTCCACAATTATCCCCTATATATAATAACCTTTTCGCTGTTTTTAATTGTTCTCTAAATGATTTTCTATCATCTATTTTAAAAGTTAAAGATTCTACATTTTTAGTGCTTTCTAAAACTTCTTCCTTACTAAATTCATGCCTAGCACCAAAATCAATAACATTTCCTATAACAGCTAATTTTAAAGCTGTATCAATTTTATCCTTACTTTTATTAACTGTTTCTTCAAAGTCATTATATAAATTATATAACAATTTGTTATACATTGTTTTTATTTCTTTATAAGGATTATCATTGTTAAAAACTTCGGTGATAATAGGCCAAGTTATAGTCCCTAAAATTTCTGGATTTGTTAAATTAAAGGAAATATTACTAAGTCCCTTAAATATTTTTTTAGCAGCTTCTTCTTGTTTTTTACTGTCAACATTTAATAAATTCGATAATTTTATAATTTGTTTTATATTACATTCCATGCACATTAAACTTGTTTTCATATTAACCTCATTTAACTTAAAATAATCTAATTATTTATATTACGAAAAATATTATATCACAATTAATGTTATATGTTTCTTAATTATATTTTAGTATTAATAATAATTTGGTTTAAATAATGATAATATTTTA
Source organism: uncultured Candidatus Izemoplasmatales bacterium (assembly GCA_964611005.1). Lineage (GTDB taxonomy): Bacteria > Bacillota_I > Bacilli_A > Izemoplasmatales > Hujiaoplasmataceae > 4572-104. The sequence goes on from CAZSZZ010000053.1 coordinate 5,540, forward strand.
TATATCATTGTTAATATCAGTTGTTTATTTTATGACATTATTCTAAAAATATACTTATTTTTAGGCATTTAATAGCAAAATTAACGTTTTTATGTTAGAATGAATTTATCCTTGACTTATATTATATTAGCACTTTTGTAGTGGATACAATTTGTTAAGGAAAGGAGGAAGTACATGGAAATATTAAGGGATATACTTACGAATATAATTGTATTATTTGGTCTAGTACTTATATTTAATTTATCGAATAGTACATTTAAGCATAAAAATATATATTATAAAATTTTAATGGGAATTTCTATTGGTATAATCACTATTATAATAATGGTTAATGCATTGGAAACAACTCCTGGTGTTATTTTTGATACAAGAAGTATTTTAATTAGTGTTACAGCTTTATTTTTCCCATTTACCACATCATTTATCGCAACAGTTATAGCCATTATATACCGTATTTATATAGGTGGTAGTGGAGTTTATGCCGGTGTATTAACATTACTTACTTCTTTCTTAATTGGTATAATATGGAAAAAATATTTTTATCCAAAGCGAAAAATTAATGAATATCTTTTCTTTTACATATTTGGAGTAATAGTCCATATAGTTATGCTTCTATGCCAATTAACTATTCCTTACCCTGAAAATATAGATGTTTTAATTAATTTAGGCCCTATTATCTTGCTTACTTTCCCTTTAGCTGTTATGTTATTATCAAAAGTAATTCTAAATAATAATAATAGAATAAATGCTCAAGAATTAATAAAAAAAAGTGAAATTAAATATCGTACTTTGATTAATAATACTAAACTTGGAATTATTCAATTTAATCTAAATGGTGTTATTGAAATCGCTAATCAAGCTTATGCAGATATATTAAATGTTGATAGATACAAAGTAATTGGATTTAATTTAACAGAATTACCTAACAAACCTCTTGTAGATAGTATCCAAAACACTTTGAAAGGTAATTATGTTGTTTTAGAAGATAATTATACTTCCTTTCTATCGAATAAAACATTTCCAGCTAGAATTCAATTATCACCAATTCTTGTAGATAATAAAATTATTGGTGGCATTGGAATTATCGAAGATTTGACAAATTATAAAAAAATGCAAAAAAATATTGAAGAACTTCAAAATAAAGATATTTTAACCAATATATATAATAGAGCTGCATTTGATAAGTTTCTTTATACGAGTCCTTATAAATTAACATATCCAGTTTCTATCGTAACATGTGGTATCAATACTTTTAGAGCTATTAATACTTCCTTTGGATATGATGTTGGTAATCAAGTTCTTATTAAAATAGCTTCAATACTTAGAAACATAACAAAAGAAAGAGTTAACTTCAAAGCCTATCGTATTGGCGGAGATGAATTTGCATTAACCTTACAAAATACTACATATGAGGAAGCTTGCAATATTACATCTAAAGTTCAAGACATGATTAAAAACACTAAAAAATTTAAATTTAAAATCAGTTTTAGTTGTGGAATAAGCACTACTGATTCTAATAAAATTTCACTAACTGATACTTTTAATAATGCGTTAGAAAGAATGATGTCTAATAAAATTTATGATGGATCAAGTATGTCTACAAAAACTGTTGATCTCATTATGAATACATTATATGAAAAAAACGAAAGGGAAGAATTGCATTCAGAACGGGTTAGCCAAATATCTAGAAAAATAGCTGAAAAATTTAATTTAGGAACCGCTTTTGATAACCGGGTTGAGATGGCTGGAAAATTACATGATATCGGTAAAATCACAATTTCAGAAGAAATCCTTGAAAAGCCAGGAAAATTAACAGATAAAGAATGGATACAAATTAAAAAACATCCAGAAACTGGATTTAGAATTCTTTCTTCAGTTCCTGAATACCTTGATATAGCCAATATTATTTTAGCTCATCATGAACGTTATGATGGAAAGGGCTATCCTAGAGGATTAAAAGAAAATGAATCGCCTCTTGAAGCTAGAATAATTTGTGTAGCTGATGCCTTTGACGCTATGATAGTTTCAAGACCTTATAGAAAAGGCATGTCAATTGAAAAAGCAATACAAGAGATTAAAGATAATTCTGGTACACAATTTGATCCTTATGTTGTAGAAAAAATGTTAGAGCTATACAAAGAAAATAAACTATAAACAAAAGAAAAAGAGATAATATTCCAAAAATATTATTTCTTTTTTTATATTATTGGGAGGAGTGACAGGATTTGAACTCGTACTAAAGGTTTTGGAAACTTAAAATCTATAAGGGATTTTACATTTCACTTAATTTCGTAATCTTTTGCTTTATTTTGATTTCCATATTTGTATAAAACAAGTTTACTGTCTTTACTATTACTATTAGTTAGTGAATCTTATTGAATCGATAATAAGTAGAATATTCTTTCTTTTACAAACTTTTTTGAATTTAAATTTTTCTCACTAATTTTTGGTTTCAGTCTAAATATTTGTTTACTGTTTATACTTATTTATTTATAAAAATCAAAGTTTTACTATAATTAACTGTTAGAAATAATTCGATTGATGTTTTCTAATAAAGAAGAATCAAGGTCATTTAGATAATAAAGAACCGGAGCTCGAAAAATACTTGTTTTCCTATTCATATCATCAATAGGAATTAACAAACCATAATTTTCTTCGAAATCTAACCAATCTAATAATATTGGTGTATCTAATCCTGAATCAAAACATTCTTTTTTTGTATTATAAAATTTAACATTTTTTAAAAATCCAAATTTAGTTTCTACTATTTCTTTTGCCAAATATGTTTTTATTTTTAGATCAAATAATTCAGATTGACGGATAAAACTTTTAGATGAATAAGCTAATGTATATCCATTCAACAAACGTTTTTCGCTTATGTTATCAGTTAGTTCATGTTTATACGCTTTTCTTCCAATTATGATCATATCAATTTTTTTTGATCTTAACATTGAAAGAACACCCGCTGCACTTTGTGAAGGTATGTATTCAATGTTATCTATTTTTTTCATAAGTTTTTCAACATATGGTCTCATAGTTGGACAATAACTTAAAATATATTTTTTCATGTAGTCTCCTTATAAATTATATTAATAATTAGCGATATAAATATATCACTCTAAAATTACTATGTCAAGA
>CAZSZZ010000054.1:0-8367 GCA_964611005.1 uncultured Candidatus Izemoplasmatales bacterium
GTGTTATCATGATTAAAGAAAAGATTATTAAAGAAGTTAAAGAAGAAGCTAAGAATCAAATTATTGTAGCCGCAACTAAATATATTGGTATACCCGAGATTAAAGAACTTGTAAAACTAGGAATCACTGATATTGGAGAAAACCGAGTATTGACTTTTTTAGAAAAATATGAAGCCTTAAAAGATTTAGATATAACTTGGCATTTTATCGGTCATTTACAATCAAAAAAAGTAAAAAAAATGATAAATAAAATAGATTACCTCCATTCATTAGATAGACTAAGTTTAGCAGAAGAGATTCAAAAACATAGAGAAACGCCACTGAACTGTTTTATTCAAGTCAATATTTCTAATGAAGAATCCAAATACGGATTACCTATGGACAATGTTATAGATTTTTGCAAAAAAATGCAAGATTATGATAAAATACATATAGTAGGTTTAATGGGAATGGCTGAATTGACCTTTGATGATGAGTTAATTGAAAAGCAATTTCAATCATTAGTTGATCTAAAGGATAGAATAAACCATACTCTAAATCTTAATTTAAAATATCTTTCAATGGGAATGTCAAACGATTATAGAATAGCTATTAAAGTTGGAGCCACTCACCTAAGACTTGGTAGTATATTATTCTGAAACGAGGATTAAATATGGGATTATTTTCAAAAAGGAAAAAAATAGAAGCTACAGATGTAGATTTTGATGACTTAAAGTTTTATCGCGTATCAGATTCTAAAGCTATTTATGATTACGCAGAACAGATAATGCATCGTTATCCAATAGTGCTTAATTTTACTGAATGTTCTATTTCTGAGGCTAATGAAATATTGATGTTTTTGAGTGGTGTTTTATATGCCTGTGATGGAGAAATTGTTAAAATACAAGACAAGATATATTTAATGGCCCAAAAATCAGATTTATTAGGGCCAACATTAACTAGATTTATTAATGACTATAAGAAGAAGTAGGTAGGATGAGAAATGTATTTATTATTACTAATTATTTATAAGATTTTAACAATTTATATGTTTATATTATTTGTATATATTCTATTAAGCTGGACCCCATTAGTTAGATCTAAATTTTATTATTATTTACGAATTATTGTTGAACCATATCTCAATATATTTCGTGGTAAATTAGTGTTTTCTAATATGGATTTTGGACCTACAGTAGGAATTTTACTTTTGTATTTTATTACTTATTATATACAAAGATTTTTAATTATGTAATCTTTAGCTTTTTTACTTGAAAAAAAGCTTTTAATTGTGTATAATCTTAGAGAATGTAAATCAAAGAAGAGGACAAGATTTTATAATATTGATTTATAGAGAACTCATGGATGGTGGAAATGAGTATGATAGTTATAAAGTTATCCCCTTAGAGTGGATTATTGAATTTAGTAGGTAATCTCGTATCCAGGCGTTAACTGGTAAGAGCGCTAGTTATTTAGCTAGAACAAAGGTGGTACCGCGATTAATTCGTCCTTTTATGGACGATTTTTTATTTTAGGAGGTAAAAGCAGTGGAAAAGAAAAACTATAAAGACACATTAAACATGCCAAAAACAGATTTTCCTATGAGAGGAAATCTAGGTAATAAAGAACCCTTAATCCAAGAAAAATGGAATGAAATGGATCTTTATAATTTAGTACAAAAGAAGAATGAAGGAAAACCAAAATATATTCTTCATGATGGTCCTCCATACGCTAATGGATCGATTCATGCAGGACATGCATTAAATAAAATTTTAAAGGATTTTGTTATTAGATATAAAAATATGTCTGGATATCAAGCTCCATATATTCCTGGTTGGGATACTCATGGCTTGCCAATAGAAAATGCTTTAACAAAGAAAAAGAAAGTAAACAGAAAAGCGATGAGTGTCGCTGATTTTAGAGAGCTATGTCGCACATATGCATTAGAACAAGTATCAATTCAAAGAGAACAATTTAAACGCTTAGGCGTTCTTGGAGAATGGGATAATCCGTATATCACTCTTGATAAATCATTTGAAGCTTCACAAATTCGTGTTTTCAGCAAGATGGTTGAGCGGGGTTTAATTTACAAAGGATTAAAACCAGTTTATTGGTCACCATCAAGTGAAACTGCATTGGCTGAGGCAGAAATTGAATATCATGATCATGTATCTCCATCAATCTATGTAGCTATGCCCGCAGTTGATACGCTGTCTAAATTACCTAAAAACACTAAATTTCTTATTTGGACTACAACACCTTGGACAATTCCCGCAAATCTTGCTATTGCGGTAGGTCCAGAAATTGAATATGTATTAGTAGAAGTTGATAATTCTAAGTATTTAATTGGAAAAAGTCGCTTAGAAGCTTTAATAGAATTGTTTAATTGGGAAAAACCAACTGTATTACAAAACATCTTCGGTTGGGAGTTAGAAAACATGACATATAAGCATCCGTTATATGATAGAGTTTCACCTATTATATTAGCTGATTATGTTACTTTAGAAGATGGTACAGGTCTTGTGCATACTGCACCAGGACATGGTGAAGATGACTTCATTGTTGGACAAAAATACGGTTTAGGTGTTTTCTGCCCTGTAGATGAAAGAGGCTGCATGACAGAAGAAGCAGGAGAACGATTTAAAGGTCTTTTCGTGGATGACTGTAATGTAGAGGTAATAAAGGCCTTAGATGAATTAGGAGTGTTATTAGGCCGTTTTGATATCACCCATTCATATCCGCATGATTGGCGTACAGGAAAACCTGTTATTTTTAGAGCCACTGCACAGTGGTTCGCAAATATAGATAGTTTGAAAGGCGAAATCCTTCAAGCGATTCAAACTGTTAAATGGTATCCATCTTGGGGCGACGTAAGACTTAGCAATATGATTAAAGACCGTGGGTCTTGGTGTATTTCTCGTCAACGTGTATGGGGTGTTCCAATTCCAGCTTTTTATACAGAAAAAGATACAGCTATTTTAGATCCTGAAGTTATTGAACATGTAGCTGAAATATTTGAAAAAGAAGGTTCTAATTCTTGGTTTAAAAAAGACGTAAAAGATTTATTACCTGAAGGGTATGCTCATCCAGATTCTCCTAATGGTATTTTCCGTAAAGAAACAGATATCATGGATGTCTGGTTTGATTCTGGATCATCTCATCATGGAGCTATGATGGATAGAGGACAGCCTTATCCAGCCGATTTATATTTAGAAGGATCTGATCAATATAGAGGGTGGTTTAATTCTAGTTTAATTACAGGAGTTGCGACAGAAAACAAATCACCTTATAAAACCATAGTATCTCATGGATTTATTTTAGATGGTGAAGGTAAACCAATGTCTAAATCTAAGGGTAATGGAGTTGACCCTAACAAGGTAACCAAGACATTAGGCGCAGATATATTAAGGCTTTGGGTAGCTTCTGTAGACTATCAATCAGATGTTACTTTGTCAGATAACTTATTGCGTCAAGTTTCTGAATCTTATCGTAAAATTCGAAATACAATTAAATTCTTATTAGGCAATATTTATGATTATTCTGATGATTCAGATAGAGTTGAATTTGATAATCTTGGAGAAATAGATAAATATGTTTTAATTAAAACAAATAATCTTATAAAAGAAGTATTAGCTGCTTACGACGATTTTCGTTTTGATGTCGTGTATAGAAAAGTAACTAATTTTGTTACCTTTATTTCTTCATTTTATTTAGATCCTGCAAAAGATGTTTTATATATTGAAAAAGCAGATTCATTGGAAAGAAGACAAATTCAGACAGTTATTTATAAGATATTAGATACATTAATTCGTCTATTGACTCCAATTATTCCACATACAACTTCTGAAAGTTATTCACACATTCCAAATGTTACAAAAAAAGATGTTTATCTTTTAGATATGCCAAAGATAGAAGAATATGATATCGAATTAGAAAAATTATATGATCAATTTATGGATTTAAGAGAAGATGTATTAAAAGCGCTTGAAGATGCTAGAAAAGAAAAAATTATCGGGAAGAGTTTAAAAGCTCATATTGTACTTTATCCGAAAGGAAAAGTAGCTGAAATGCTTCAAAAGATAAACGTTAATTTAGCACAGATATTTATCGTTTCTAAACTTGAAGTTAAAACAGATGGATTTGGAAAATATAAAGGCAATAATGTATCAATTGATGTCTACACAGCTGAAGGTTATACTTGTAATCGCTGTTGGCAGGTAGTTCCTGAAGTAAATGAAGATGGTATTTGCCCTCGATGTCAAGAAGTTATCAAAAATTAATAATAAATAAACAGTTTAATTAGAAATAATTAAGCTGTTTTTCTACTCTGCTAAAGTAAGCAATAATGCAGAATTATACATAATTAAGTATAATAATTATTTTTAAAGAATAAAAAGCAATTAAGATAATATTTATAAATGATAAATGTCTATTATATTTGCAAAAGAATCTAAAACAATGTATAATTTATATATTGATTTATATGATTTTTTTGATGGAGGACTTTATGAAAAAAAATAAATTGATTGATCATACTTATTTGAAAGCATTTGGAACTAAAAAAGAAATTGATAAGCTAGTTAGTGAGGCTAAAGAATATCATTTTAAATCTGTATGCATAAATCCAACACATGTTAAATATTGTAGTGAACAATTACATGAAACTGATGTCTTAGTATGTACTGTTATTGGGTTCCCTCTAGGAGCTAATACCGTAGAAACTAAGGTATTTGAAACTTTAAACGCTATCAGTAATGGTGCTGATGAAATTGACATGGTTATAAATATAGGTAAGTTTAAAGAAGGTGATTATAAATTTATCGAAGATGAAATTAATCAAGTATGTCAAGCAGCTATGGGACATACTGTTAAAGTAATTGTTGAGATTTGTTATTTAACTGATGAAGAAATTAAAAAAGCAGCTGAAATAGTCGCTAGAACTAATGCACATTTTATTAAAACATCAACTGGATTTGGAACTTCTGGGGCCACTATTAAAGCCGTTAAAATAATGAAGGCAAATGTTGGAGATAAAGAAATAAAAGCTGCTGGTGGAGTTAGAACGGCTTCAGATTTAGATAATTTTGTTAAGGCAGGAGCCACAAGAATAGGCACTAGTAATGGAGTGAAATTAATGAACAATGAAACAGGAAACGAGTATTGATGGATATACAAAGTTGTATATTAAAAGATACAGAAAAACTAATTTCTCATTTAGATTTTAAAAGAATGTCATTTTTGGCAATACTTAGCTCCGTTTTTGTATTAATAATATTTAAAACACTATCTTATCCAATTAAATGGCAGTTTGTTTTATTAGTCATCGTTTTTGCATATATATACGCTTTAATAAGAGATTTAATTATTACTCATCACGCTAAAAAACTATTGTATATTCATTATGATTACAGTATCAAAAAAAGACCTGATATTCAATTATATATACCTATTTTTAATAGGACTAATCAAGTATTCAATTTAAAAAACGCTTCTTTGTTTATATCTAATAATATAATTTATTTAGAAGCTTATAAGCGTGCAACTTTAAGCTCTAGACTTGAAGACAGTATTGTAGCTAGATGTAATAGAGATTTCTTTATTGATGGATATAATATTAATAAAACAGAAAAATATATTGATTTTCATACAAGATTATTAGATAGAACATATGATTTTTCTTTAATAAATAATTTAGAATTACTAGAAATAATAAACAAATATAAGGAGAACTAATTATGAATACACCACATATTAATGTAAAAGATGGATTAATCGCTAAAATTGTATTAATGCCAGGAGATCCTTTGAGAGCACAATATATCGCAGATACTTTTTTAACTGATGTGGTTAAAATAAACGATGTTAGAAACATGTATGGATTTACTGGTAAATATAAAGGTAAAAAAATAACAGTTATGGGTTCTGGTATGGGAATGCCTTCAATTGGAATTTACTCCTACGAATTATATAAATTTTTTGGAGTAGAAAAAATAGTAAGAATCGGTTCATGCGGAGCTTATTCACCCGAACTAAATTTATATGATACTGTATTGGTGGAAGAAGCTTATTCTGAATCTACCTATGCATTAGTACAAAGTGGATATGACAAAAATATCCTTCCTTCCTCAAAAGAATTAAATGATGAACTCAAAAAAATTGCCAAAGAATTAAATATATCAATTCATGTAGGTAGAATTCATTCTTCAGATGTTTTCTATCGTGAAAACCCTGATTTTACAGAAATTTATGAAAAATATAAATGCTTAGGAGTCGAAATGGAATCATTTGCATTATTTAATAATGCAAGAGTGTTAAACAAAAAAGCTGCATGCTTGCTTACAGTTTCAGATTCACTTGTAACTCATCAAGTAACGACCGCCGAGGAAAGACAAACAGCATTTACAAATATGATGAAAATTGCTTTAGAATTAGCAGAATAAAAGGGATTTATCCCTTTTTTAATGAGGTAATATGGATAGCCCAATTAAAAAGCGAATTAATGGAATAGATGTTTATTATATTAAATCAACTAAATTCAAAACGATTACCTGGTCGTTCGTTTTTTTGCATGAAGCTGGATCTAAATTAATTAATGAATATTATTTTTTAAGCAATATATTAGTCGATAACATGAAAAAATATCCTACTTTTGTTAAAAAATACAGATATTTATTCTCACTTTATGGATTAGATGCCTTTAGCAGTGTAACTACTATAGAAAAAAATATTTTAAATCAATTTGTAGTGACTTATCCTAATGAGATATATATAGATAATGAAAATAGTTTATCTGAAAAAGCTTTTTTGTTTTTAAATGAAATAATTACAAATCCAAAAATGCGTTTAGGAAAATTAACAAAAAAAGTATTAAAAGATAGTTTAGATGAAGCTAAGCAATCTTTTAAGATTTTAAAATCAGATAAAGATATGTATTCATATTATAAGTTTTTAAAGGTATTTTACCAAGATAAAATAGATTTACAATTTAATTTTCCTGAAAACGAAAGATTGAATGATGTGACAATTGATACTTTAACAAATACTTATTCTAATTTGTTGAATAAAAACAAGGTTTCGTTGTTTATAACTGGTAATTTTGATGAAAGATATATGGATGAGATAATTAAAAAACATCTATCAAATAAGATTGTTTCCCAAAGAGTTAAAATTGAAAAACGTGAGTTTGTATATAAAAATAATCATAAAGTTAAAAATGTTAGAGAAAAAACTAAGAACGTTAAACAAGCCAGAATTTATCTCGGATATGGAACTAATATAAAATATATGAGTAAAATGCATTCTGCTTTAGGAGTATTCAATGATATTTTTGGAGGCTTTGACCAATCCAAATTATTTATGGATATCCGTGAGAATAGTAAGCTTGCGTACTATGTATATTCACAGTATTTACCAGAAGAACAATTAGTTATTGTACCAGTGATAACAGATTTTTTGCATGAAGAAAAAGTTATTGAAAAAATAAAACTTGCTTTAAAAGAAATTCAGTTAGGTAATTTTAGTGATGCCTTGTTCGAACAGGCTAAAAGAAACGCTGAAACATCACTTTATTCAATCTACGATTCTCAACCAGTTTATTTAATGCAACACATAAAAACTTATCTATCAAAAAACAAAAAATATGATTTAAAAAAGAGAATCGAAGAATATAAAAACATTACTAGAGAAGACATTCAAGAAGTAGCTAAGACTCTTATTTTAGACACAGTTTATATAATGACTAAGGGAGATGATTAGTATGGATAAAATACAAGCATTAAAAGATGAATTTATCTATACTGAAAAATTAGAATCTGGATTGATTGTTGCGATACATCCCAAGAAAGAATTTCATAATGTTTATGTAACCTTACAGGTTAATTTTGGGGGTACATGTTTAAAATACAAAACACAAGATGAAACTGTAGAAATACCTGCAGGAGTAGCTCATTTTTTAGAACATATTATGTTTCATAATCAAGATTTAGACCTATCAGAAAAATTCGCCAGAGCTGGGGCAGAAATAAATGCTTATACTTCTAAAAGTATAACTGCTTATCAGTTTAAAACTATAAATCATATTCATGAATTATTAACAACTTTTATAGATAATTTTGTTTCATTTGATGTTAGTAATGATATCATTGAGAAAGAAAGACAGATAATTGTTCATGAAGTAATGATGTCAAAAGACAGCATTCATTTTGATATGCATCAAAGAATGATGAAAATGCTGTATTCTGATTACTGTATTTATTCTGATGTAGGGGGAGAAGTTGATGATATTCTTAAAATTAATCATGATATTTTAGAAAAATCTTTTAATACTTTTTATCATCCTAAAAATATGAATTTGGTTATAACAGGGAATGTAGATTATCAAGAAGTTAT